>JBFFMO010000327.1:0-5562 GCA_041554035.1 Allomicrovenator sp.
GCAAATCAAATTACTCGTTTCTTGAGGGCGCAAGTCATCCCGAGGAATACGTCGAAGCCTGGCATAAGGTCGCAGGCGAAGGCGGTCATATCGCCATCACCGACCGCGATGGTGTGTACGGAGTCGTTCGGGCGTATTCGCGCGCCAAAGAGCTTGGGATTCACGTCATCTACGGCTCAGAGATGTCTGTTGCCGATGGAACCACGATCGTGTTGCTCGCCCAGACCCGCGAAGGTTACCGCAATCTCACTCGCCTGATTTCAATCGGCCGTCTGCGCTGCGAAAAAGGATCGAGCGAGGTCACCTGGGACGAAATTTGTGAACATGCGACCGACCTGATTGCGTTATGGGGCGGGCCTGATAGCGCGATCGCCACTCAAGATTTCCTTCCCATGGCGCCCCTGCTTCAAGACGCTTTTGGGCCTCGCCTTTACGCAAGTCTGGTGCGCCATCGGCTCGACGAAGATATCGCCCGAGAAATCAGGCTTCGTGGGCATGCTCAAGAGTACGGGCTTCCGCTTGTGGCTTCGACCGAGGTCCTCTACCACGAGCCCCATCGACGCCGTCTTCAAGACGTTGTGACCTGCATCAAACACGGCACCACATTGCATGCTGCCGGTGATCTGCTGCGGCCAAACCACCTGAACTGTCTTTTGGAAGTGACCGAGTTCGAAACACTTTTTGCCGAC
Organism: Allomicrovenator sp.; assembly: GCA_041554035.1. Classification (GTDB taxonomy): domain Bacteria; phylum Myxococcota_A; class Bradymonadia; order Bradymonadales; family Bradymonadaceae; genus JBFFMO01. Next base: position 690 of record JBFFMO010000327.1, read on the forward strand.
GAACCCGAAGCCCTGCAACGCACGCTTGAGATTGCGGCCCTGTGTACGTTTTCGCTGGCTGAGGTCCGTTATGTCTACCCCAACGAGCGTCTGCCCAGCGGTCAAACTTCGATGGAGTGGTTACGGGAATTGACCGCCAAAGGGGCGGATTTTCGTTACCCAACGGGCATCCCCGAAAACGTGCAGAAACAACTCGATTACGAGCTCTCGGTGATCGATACCCTCGATTATCCCGGGTATTTCCTGACGATGTGGGAGGTCGTCGATTTTTGCGGTGCCAATAATATCCTGTGTCAGGGCAGGGGATCTGCGGCCAATTCGGTCGTTTGTTTTTGCCTGGGCATCACCGCCGTTGACCCGATCCAGATGAACCTTCTTTTTGAGCGTTTTATCTCGCTGGAGCGCGCCGAACCGCCGGATATCGACCTCGATATTTCCCATGAGCGGCGCGAGGAAGTCATCCAGTGGATGTACCGGAAATACGGGCGTAACCATGCGGCGATGGTCGCAAATATGGTGCGTTACCGTCCCAAGTCGGCCATCCGCGAAGTCGGCAAAGTTCTGGGGGTGCCGGAGACCTCACTCGACCGGATTGCCCGCATGTTGTCGCATCGATCGGCCCCTCGGCCCGAAGACCTGATCAACGCCGGTCTCGATCTTGATGGCAAAACAGGCCAGCTCCTGCTCGAGCTCACGACCGAGATCATGGAGTTCCCGCGGCATCTTTCAATTCATCCTGGTGGGTTTCTGCTTGGCCACGAGCCCGTTCATGACCTAGTCCCCATCGAAAACGCCACGATGGCTGACCGAACCGTGATCCAGTGGGATAAATACGACGTCGAAGATCTGAATCTTTTTAAGGTCGATTTGTTGGGGCTTGGTGCCCTGACCCATATCCGCAAATCCTTTGACCTGCTCAAAAACCATCGGGGAATCGAACTCACGATGGCCACACTTCCCACCGACGATCGGCCTACTTACGACATGATCTGCCGTGCCGAGACCATCGGCGTCTTTCAGATCGAGAGCCGTGCTCAGATGTCGATGTTGCCAAGGCTTCGACCTCAGAAATTCTACGACCTTGTGATCGAGGTCGGCATCGTCCGACCCGGGCCGATTTCGGGGGACATGGTTCATCCCTACCTGCGCCGCCGTAATGGCGAAGAGGCAGTGACCTATCCACACCCAAGTCTAAAGCCTGTGCTCGAAAAAACGCTGGGCATCCCGCTTTTCCAAGAACAAGTCATGAAGCTCGCCGTGGTCGCCGCCGACTACACTCCGGGCGAAGCCGACCAATTACGACGAGACATGGCGGCCTGGCAGAGCAAGGGGCGAATCGATCAACATCACACACGCATGGTCGAACGTATGACGGCCAAAGGCATTGAGGCTGAATTTGCCGAACGTGTTTTTGCCCAGATTCAGGGGTTTGGTGAATACGGATTTCCGGAAAGCCACGCGGCGAGCTTCGCGTTGATCACTTACGCGACCGCATATTTGCGATGCCATCACCCGGTCGAGTTCACCTGTGGCCTGCTTAATTCTCAGCCGATGGGCTTTTATACGGCCGCTACGATCATTGATGACGCCAAGCGTCGAGACGTTCAATTCTTGCCCATCGACGTCACGATCAGCGAGTGGGACTGCACTCAGCAGCCGATCGGTGACCATTTTGTGATTCGGATGGGCATGCGTTACGTCAAAGGAATTCGCGACGACGATTGGTCCAAAATTCAGACCGCGCGGGAGACAAAATCGTTTGTGTCGATCCGTGATTTTGTGGATCGCACAAATATCAATCGGGCTATCCTGCATCGATTTGCCGAAGCCGGGGCCTTTGACTGCTTTGGCATCTCTCGTCGCGAGGCGCTCTGGGAGATCAAGGCTTACGAAGAAGGCACACTCGACCTTCCTTTTGAGTCGAATAATGTCCGCCCGGTCTTTCGGGAACTTGATGCGTTTGAAACCATCGCCTGGGATTACCAGACCACGTTCCACAGTCCTCGCGGCCATCCACTTTCGACGATTCGGCACAAGATTGCCGAACGCGGTCTTCCCACTGCGACTGAGCTTTGGACCAAGAAAGACCGCACTTACGCACATTACGCGGGAATGGTGATTTGCAGGCAGCGTCCCCAAACAGCCTCGGGTATCGTGTTCATGACACTCGAAGATGAAACAGGGTTTGTGAATTTAGTTCTCTTTCCCGCCGTCTACGAGCAATACAGAATTCTGGCTAAGACGCAGATCTTCATGGGTGTCTCTGGACGCGTGCAAAACCAAGACGGGATTATTCACCTTCTTGCCGAGCATCTCTGGGTTCCCAACATTGGATTTCGCCCTGAGGGCGCGCCAAGTCGAGATTTTCATTAGGCTAGAAACGCCGTCCGTGATGGAGCATGCATGCGCCGAATCTTTTGGGTTTTCCCCTTTGCTCTCACTTTTTTGGTCGCCTGCAGCGACGATAAAGAGTCGTCAGAAAAGGCGACGAGCACCAATCTGCCGGGTGAATACCTGAGCCTTTTGACCGGCCTTTGCGACACGGTCGAGCGTTGCCCCGACGTGCTGCCCAGACCGATCGCCTACCGCACCAAGAACGAATGTGCCGCGATTCTTGGCTTCGCGCTAACGTGCCGCCTGACCGACACCGATTTGCCCAACGACACGACCGTCTACGGCGTGGAACAGGTGATCCCCAACGTCAACGCCGACGTCTCCCGCGCCTGTCTGGCATGGCTCCAAAATGCCCCGTGTGCCGAGATCGACATCGTCCGCGAGGACTCACCCTGCGCCGAGGTCTTGGCCAACAGCGGCGAGGACGAGGCGCCCTCCGGAAACGCAGGCCTAAACGAAATGTGCAGCGGTGATAACGACTGCCAGTCCGAATTCTACTGTTCCGCCGCCACTGTCGACGAAACTCGGGGCATCAGCTACTGCCAAGTCTGCATACCAAGGGTGGCACAAGGCACGGAGTGCGATCAATACTCGCGCATGTGTCAAGATGGGCTCGTTTGCCGCTATATCCCCGACAACGGTCGACAATGCCTGCCACTGGCGGCCGAAGGTGAGCCCTGCCTCGACCAACGCGAATGCGCCTCGGATTTCTGCAACTTTGCCCTCAACGACCTTGCCGGTTGGGGCAAGTGCGATACCGGCGGACATCCCGGCGAAGCCTGCCGCGTCGAGCCCGAGCTGAACTTCATGGGCACGGATTGCCGCCAGGAATCCTTCTGTGAAGAGGGGACCTGCACGCTACGTAAGGTCAACGGCAATGCCTGCGCAACCGACCGTGAATGCTCAAATTACCGCTGCATTGACGGGACGTGCGGAGCCCCCGATGCGACGCCCTGCAACGAGCGCACCGAATGCGCCTCGGGCCTATGCATCAATCAACTATGCGGAGGACCCGAAGGCGCCTGTCAGGCCGATGATAACTGCGAAGCCGGCCTGATCTGTGTTGGGGCCTGTCGTATGCCCGATTGTTATTGTACCGGCAGTGGATGTCCCGCGGGCACGTGCGGAAGCCCAGGAGCGAGCAATAACGGCGAGGAAACCTGCACCGATGATTACGAATGCCTCTCTCAGTCCTGCACGAACGGCGTGTGTGACCCCCAACCCGCGATCGGGGATGCCTGCAACGACAGCTTCCAATGTTATCCGTACGGCTTTTGTTCAGGCGGCGTCTGCGTCGAAAAGTTCGCGCCGGGCAAAGAGTGTTCGGGGGGAATCGATTCCTGTCAGGAACCCTTCCTCTGCATCGAGGGGCGTTGTGAGATCATGAACCTCACCTGTGAGCCGGCTCCGGCAGGAAGTCTCTGCACACTCCTGCGGGTCTGTGACGATGATTCCTGGTGCGATCTAACGGGGGGCGTGCGCTGCAGACCGCGTTCCAAACTGGGACAAGAATGCCAGACAAGCCCAATTCGCGGCGTCGAAACGTGTGAAGCCGATTCGATTTGTCTGCCCGGCGACGACGACGTCTATCGATGTTCGAAGGCACCTGGTGTGGGCGAAGCCTGCACCTCGACCTGCGCCAATGACGCGGCCTGCTTCAACGGCATCTGTGCAGCCCCTCCGACTGGCCAGCGTTGTGATCCTGATGGGAGGTGTCCGGAAGGTTTTGTGTGTGCTGACCGTGACTACGTCTGTGTGCCGCCAGCGCTCAAGGGGCAGGAATGCCGCGAATCGAAGGAATGCGCGACGGGCCTCTTCTGCGAAAATTACCAAAGCTGTGTCGATCGCAAAGGCGCGGGGGCCGCATGTTCCGATGGGACCGAATGTCAGGAAGACCTGTGGTGCAGCCGCGATACCTATACGTGCGAGCCTCGAACGGCCCAAGGCGCTGAGTGCCGAACCTACGAGGATGCGTGTGCGCAGGGGTTCTACTGCGACTCGTCTACATGTGAGGTCTTAAAAGGGCCGGGAGCGGCGTGCTCTTCCGACGAGGTCTGCGCCAGTGGCGTGTGTTACCAATCCAGCTTTTGTCTGGCTGACGCGCAATGCGTGCTACCGATCTAATCACGGTCGCTACAGGTCTTGCGTTCAGTGTGCGAGCACGCTATACAGCGGGACTTCTTGGCACCTTGCGTGCGCGGAAAGACAGAAGAAAGGTTTGAAATGGAAGTGCTTGTCATTGTTATTCACGCGGTCGCAGCGCTCCTGCTTGGTGGCGTGATTCTGCTTCAGTCCGGTAAGGGCGGAGGCATGGGCGCCGGATTTGGTGGAGCCTCATCGGCTGCAACCAACATCTTTGGTGGTCGTGGGGCAACGGGCTTCCTTGGGCAGGCGACAGTCGGCTTGGCGGCAACGTTCATGTTCACCAGCTTGACGCTGGCGTACATGTCCGCAAAACCCCAGACCCAAATGGACTTGA
>JBFFMO010000328.1:0-5541 GCA_041554035.1 Allomicrovenator sp.
GCTGCATCAGTAGCGCCAGGTAATCCACTTCCGCTATGGGTGAAAGGAATCGCAGATTTTGGTTTTCCAAAGACCGATAAATTTCAAAGTTCTGCCTCCTGTGCTGCGGTTATTGAGATGATGAAGATATTGTCTTCAAGTTAATGCAAGTTTTACGACCTTATGAATGGTATAGAAGTGATTTTGATATATATTTATTTTGACACTGGGCAGACACGAGGTGTCGATTCGTCAGGCCGATGGTAAGATGTCGACTCAGAAGGTCGTTTTTGTCGGTGCCGATCAAGGAATCGACGTGGCCTTTTGATTTCTCGAACATCCAAAATGACGACGACATATGAAGATCGCCATCATCGGGTCCGGGTTTGCTGGGCTGGCCATGGGTATCCGACTCAAAGAGGCCGGTTTCACTGATTTTGTGATCTTCGAAAAAGCCACAGAAGTCGGCGGCACCTGGCGCGATAATCATTATCCGGGTGCGGCGTGTGATGTACCCTCACACCTCTATTCGTTGTCGTTCGCCCAAAATCCGAATTGGAGCCGGCAATTTGCCCCCCAATCCGAAATTTTGGAGTACACGCTCGGTTTGGTTCGGGATTTTGGGCTTGAGCCTTTTTTGCGCCTTGCTGAAGGCGTCGAAAACGCGGTGTATCAGCCCGAAAAGCAGAATTGGCGAGTCGAAACCAACAAGGGGGTTCATGAATTTGACATGGTTGTGGCTGCGACAGGTGGGTTGAGTCGCTGGAGCATCCCTGAATTTGAAGGTCTCGATTTATTTAAGGGAAAGGTCTTTCATACGGCCGACTGGCAACATGATGTCGACCTTCGTGGCAAAAAAGTCGCGGTGATTGGAACAGGCGCGAGTGCTATTCAGGTCGTTCCAGAAATCGCGAAAATAGCCGGTTCGCTCGACGTCTACATGCGGACACCTCCGTGGATTATCCCCAGGAACGACGGGCCGATCTCGGAACGAGTGCGCAAAACATTTCGGAAGTTTCCAAAACTATTGGAGGCTCGTCGCGCGTCCATTTATGCCGGTTTTGAGGCCCATGCCGTCGCGTTTTTTAATCCCAAACTAATGGTGATTCCAAAACAGCAATGTCTGGCGTTCATGAGGAAATCCATTGAGCAGAAAGAGCTGCGAGACCTGCTCACACCCGATTATTTGCCCGGGTGTAAACGGGTTTTATTATCCGACGATTTTTATCCTGCGATTCAGAAATCCAATGTGCGTCTTGTGACGCAAGGAATTTCGCATTTTATTTCGGGTGGAATTGTCGATGATTTGGGCGGCGAACGACGCCACGACGTGGTGATTATGGCCACCGGGTTCAAGGTGTCTGAGGACGTCGCGCCTTTTCCGATTCAGGGTCGATATCAATCGCTGCAAGAGGTGTGGAGCGAGCGAGCCGAGGCCTATAAGGGGGCGGCCGTATCAGGGTTTCCGAACCTTTTTGTTCTGGTCGGTCCCAACACCGCGCTTGGACATAATTCGATGATTTACATGATTGAATCGCAGGTGAATTACGTGCTCGATGCCGTGAAAAAGATGGCAAAAAACGAGTGGAAAACCGTCGATGTACGTCCAGAGGCGCAGCGCATCTACAACGACCAGATTCAACAGAAGTTGAATGGAACGGTGTGGGAGAGCGGTTGTGTGAGTTGGTATCGCACCAAAGACGGCAAGAATACGACGATTTGGCCTGATTTCACGTTTAAGTTCCGCGCCATCACACGCGAATTTGACGAAGATGCCTATTTTTTGGAGCGCAAACGATGACGGATTACTCGACCTCGACCAACCACCGGATTTGGTACAAGAAACAGGGGGAATCGGGGCCTCGCGTGCTTTTTGTGATGGGTTTTGCGATGCGCGGTCATGCGTGGGAACGCCAGGTCGCAGGCCTCAAAGAAGACCACGAATGCGTGTATTTTGACCACGCAGGCCTTGGCCATAGCGGCCCGGTATCGACCCGTCGCCTGAAAATGGACGACATGGCGTCCGACGTGCTTGGGCTCATGGACACGCTTGGATGGGATGACGCTCATCTGGTCGGTATCTCGATGGGGGGCATGATTGCGCAGCATGTGGCGCTTCGCGCCCAAGACCGCTTGAGGTCATTGACGCTCGCGGCGACGACTGCCGGCGGTTTCCCGCATTTCATCCCACCGATGAAAGGCCTGAAACTTTTCCTTGCTGCCAACGGCTCAAAAGACAAGGTCGATGCGCTCGGCCGACTCTTGTTCTCGGCCCCCTTCTTGAACGCCAACCCTGACCTCTCGCGAATCTTGATTGGTGAGGATTTTGCGGGAGGCGAGCCGCCCAAGGCCACTCGGCTGGCGCATCTTCATGCGGTGTTGAATCACAACACGGCGAATCGCTTGCACGAGCTCTCCGGTCTGCCGACCGTGATCATCAAGCCGACCCACGACGTGTTGGTCTCGCCGGAACAATGTGAGCGTTTGGGGCGTTTGATTCCGAATGCGACGCTGCTTGAAGTCAATGCAGCACACGGACTTACGCGCGAAATCCCCACGGAGTTCAACGCGCTATTGCGTGACCACATTCAAATGGTCGAGCGCGCCGGGTCGTGACATTCACTGCGATCCCGTGTAACAAGCGCGCCGAACCCTCGTGACGCGGATGTACTATGTTTTCGATATCTAACCTTGGAGTCATGCACGGAGCCCGAACGCTCTTTGCTGGCGCGACGATGATCTTCAACGCCGGAAGCCGCTACGGAATCGTAGGGGCCAACGGAGCTGGCAAGTCCACGCTTTTGCGCGTGATTGCTGGGCAGGAAGAAGCCACGGTTGGGGACGTGACGATTCAGAAGGGCAAACGCGTTGGCGTGCTTGGACAGGACCATTTCAAATACGACCATATGCCCATCATTCATGTCGTGATGAGCGGCATTCCTGAGCTTTGGGCCGCGATGGAGGAAAAAGAAGAGATGTTGGCCAAGGCCGCCATTGAACCTGATTCCTTTAACGTCGAGCGGTTTGGCGAGCTTGAGGACATGGTCATTGCGTACGATGGGTACACGCTGGAATCGCGGGCTGCGGATATCTTGGAAGGCTTGAACATCGGCAAGAAGGTTCATTACGACGCGCTTTCGACCTTGAGCGGTGGTTTCAAATTGCGCGTGTTGTTGGCTCAGGTTCTGGCCTCGAATCCCGATATTTTGCTTCTGGATGAGCCCACCAACCATTTGGATATCGTGTCCATCGATTGGCTTGAGCGCTTCATGGTGAATTTCCTGGGCGTCGCGGTCGTGGTCTCCCATGACCATCGTTTTTTGAACACCACCTGCAATCATATCATCGACGTCGACTACGAGTTGGCCACCGTTTATCCGGGCGATTACGACCGCTTTGTTTTTGTGAAGCAGGGCGACCGCGACCGTAAAGAAGCCGAGATCGAAAAGCAGCAAGAGACGATTGCCGACCATAAGGCGTTCATCGAGCGATTCAAGGCCAAGGCGTCCAAAGCGCGTCAGGCTCAAAGCCGAGTCAAAATGATGGAGAAAATCGAGGTCGCGCATCTTGCGACAAGCTCGCGCATGTATCCAAAATTCAAGTTTTTGGCGGCACGCGACACGGGCAAAATGGTGGTCGAGGTCAAGAATATCTCGAAGTCATTTGGCGACAAACAGGTCCTCAATAACGTGACGTTCTCGATGCAGAAGGGCGAGCGTATGGCCATCATTGGGCCCAACGGTATTGGTAAATCGACGCTCCTGAAGATCATGATGGACGAGCACAAGGCCGACGAAGGCGTGGTGGAATGGGGCCATAACGCTGAACCCGGTTATTTCTCGCAGGACCATGCCGAGATGACCGAACAAGGCGACTCGAACTTGTTGGATTGGCTCTGGAATTTCTGCGCTGGTCGAACCACCGGCTACGTCCGCGGCAAGCTGGCCGAGGTTCTTTTTGTTCGCGAGGACATCGAGAAGAAGATCGTGAACCTTTCTGGTGGAGAAATGGCGCGGCTGGCTTTCGCAAAAATCAGCGTAAAGGAGCCGACCGTTTTGGTGCTCGATGAGCCTACCAACCATTTGGACCTTGAAGGCATCGAAGGCCTGGCACAAGGACTTGAGGCGTATCCCAACGCCATGATTTTTGTGAGCCACGATCGCTGGTTTGTCTCGCGACTTGCCACACGCATCTTGGAAATCACTGAAGACGGCGTGACCGATTTTGCGGGGACATATCCAGAGTTCCTTCAGTGGGCAGAAGAAAGCCGAGACCACTTGAATCGCAATGTGGCTCTGGCGAACGACAAAGAGAAAAAACGGGCTTCAAAGTAGGAGCTAGACCGCCCGGAATTTCCGGCGGATGGCCATCACAGTGGCGCCCAGAGTGGCCGGAGCGAGTCCGGCCAGGACTGCCGGCATGGGGCTGTCCATCGACGATATGCTTCCTGCGAACGCGAGCGCGAAGGCGACCGGGACATTGCCCAGGGCAAAATAAAGGTAGTATTTTCGGACCGGCATATTTGCCACGCCGGCCAATACGCTCATCACTTCGGGCAGCATCGGGGCCGCGCGTGAGAGCATCAGGGGCACCGGCCCAACATCCCCGACGGTCGTTCGGATTTCCTCGAGGGTGTCGGCGCTGACAAAACCTGATTTTCCGGTCAGGCGGGCTGACCAGTAGCATAAGGAGCCAGCGCTCAAGACGCCGATGGCTGTTGCCAGTCCACCCACAAACGGGCCGAGCAGGTAGCCGGCGGCGATGCCCGTGGCGATCGTTGGAATCGAGAGCACCGAGTCTACCGAGAGCACCGCGATAATGGCCAAGACCAGAAGCAAAGGCTCAGACTTCATTTCAAGAAGCCAGGCATGGAGTTCGTCGGGCGTGATCCATCCCGCAAAGAAGTTAACGGCTCCAATGGCGACAAACACACAAACCATGGCGATGGCGAATTTTGCGGTCTTTTTCAAATTATTTCCTGCGGGCTTGTCTCCATCCTAACCAGACTTTGTGGAATGCGCACGTGCTCTTCGTCATCATTATTGCGTCAGAATGCTGCTTTCGGCCTGCGGGCCTTGGGGTAACCTCAGAATCATGAAACGTCTTTATCTAATATCGTTGTTTGTGTTGAGCGCGTGCGGGACCACCCAGCGCACGGTTGTGGGTGATGGGACCCAGGTGGAGCGTGTGCAGTACGAGGGAGTCGAGCGCTTCAGCGATTCCGAGATCACAGGTTACCTTTACGCGGGAGAGCTCGGCTGGTTGCCCGACACACGCGATCAGCCTTTTGATGAGGCCTTGATGGCTGCTGATATTCAGCGGATCGAGAGCCTTTATGCGGCCAACGGGTATCATGACGCTCGCGTCGACGATGTGAAAGTCTCTCAGAAGGACGGACGAAGTTTCGTGAAGTTCTTTGTGCACGAGGGGGAGCCGACCCTTGTGAAGGCCGTGAACTTCGTCTGGCCAGGGCCGATCGACGCCAAGATTCGACAGGATGTGGAGGCGGCCGCAGAGTTTAAGCTCGGCGACACGTTCGAGATCGCGACCTATAACGCGACC
>JBFFMO010000329.1:0-5535 GCA_041554035.1 Allomicrovenator sp.
GACCGTGTCCGGACCCTGGAGACGAATCGACGACCAAACAATTCGCCTAGGTGGTGATGCAATCTACTCAACTTACACGCTCGAGCTCTCCGCAAGCGGTGAACCGACTCTTGCTGGCATGAGCCTATTGGAGTGCAGCCCAAACAACTCTTGCTTCAATCTAACGAACGATTAGGCGTCACAGGGATGGAATCGAGGTCTTCGACCTCGCTCGTCGGCATCGACTTCACCTCTGGGACGACCTTGTCACCTTGCGAAAGTTTGAGTACCGCTCCGCCGGTGTACTCGTAGACGCGCGCCTTTGGATTCTTGGTCGCGTTTTTGATGGGCTTCAAATTATCCAATCCGATCCGTAACTTGCTGCCCGTTGGCGTGGTCAGCGTCAGCGAATCTTTGGTGACGACGGACTTAAAACAATCCGCGCCATCGATTTCGACACGCAACGAACCGCCCGTTTCGGGTTGCATCGCCTGCATCAACGCCTGTTCCATCGATTGAGGCACCTCAGATGGGCTTTGTTTGAAAAGCAGGCCTTCAAGCTTCCACCAAATCGTGGGTCCATCCATGGCGGTTTCGACGTCCACAGGAAAGGTCGCGCCCACAAGCGCTGCGAACATTTGCGACCACATCCCATCTGCCGGAGCCAGTGGGGGCGCTTCGGTCCATTTCGATTGCAGCACCAGGATATTGGCCGATTCGACAAACGAAACGCGCGAGACACAGAGGTCGTCGGCCCAGATCGCGGGCGACCAAAGCATGACGATGGCCATCAGGAGTATTCGTTTCATGTCGTTTCTTCGGCTTCAGTTTTGTGGAAATGCGTAAAATCGATCATGAGACGGCCGTCCTCAAGCTGAGAAATCACGTCCACAAAACGGTGGTTGATGCGAGTGTCTTCGGGTCGATACATATGCCGAGCGAAGGTCTGTTGGCCGTAGGTCGAGTCGTGCCCGATCATGGTCACGATGATACTCAGAACGGGACAGTTCGGCGAATGGAGGTCGACGCCAAAGAGTGGGCTGTCTTCGTCGATCACGTGCATCACCGTCCAGGACAGCGAGAAGATGGGCGACCGATCCCGAACGACCTTCATGTCCATGATGCGGCGAATATGGTGGCCTTCCGGCGAGATTTCGTCGACCAGGGCGTTGACGCTGATGGTGGCCTCGACGACTTCGTTGCCTCGAGCGTTTCCGGCTCTGAACATCAGAGTCGGTTTTCCATCACGGTCCGAGATAATCATCGGCTCACTGAAGAGCACGCTGGACTGCGGTCTGGAGGCTTTTGCGAACATCAGTCCTGTCGCCAGGGCCGCCCCAAAGACACCCACAGCGGCCTCGGCCGTGACCAGCATATTTCCATAATCGGTTGCCGGCGAAAGCACGCCGTATCCGATGGTCGACATCGTCTGGACGCTGAAGAAAAACGCTTCGGAAAAGGTCTGGCCGACTTTGATAGAGCCGGGTTCAAGTAGGAATAATGCGGCGAAGACGACGTTTAGGACCAGATACATGAAGGTCAAAACAAACATCAGTCGAGTCCACGTCCCTTGCATGAAAAAGAAGTAGAGGTCGCGCCTGAGGTCTGCCGGGGCGCCGCGCCGAACGGTCTCGCGGATATCGCGCCTCAGCGTGCTGACCGCTTCGCCTTTTTCGCGTCGTTTGGCGACTTCTGCGATATCCAGAGTCTCGACTTCGCGGTCTTCAAGTGGCGACATCATCATGTCGAAGACGACCTGCGCCAGACAAAGGATCGCCACGAGAGCCAGGAAGAGACCGGCCGACATCGACGCCCCAATCTGGCCCAGCAAAAGAATCGCGAGCGCCGAAAAGAGCCGGACGTTGACGCGTGCACGGTCGCTGAGTTCAGCCTGTCGGCGCTCGGTCACCGAATCCACAATCCCCACGCTGAAGAAGGTTAGGGCCAGCGTCGCTGCCACCAGCCAGCGGTAGGCATCGTCGGCGGGAAGCGAGAAGTCGAAGACCAAGGTCTTCTTGACCGCAACACCGGCGGCGGTGATGGCCATGGTCAAGGGCAAGTGCCCGTAGAGCCACACGATCCAAGCGCCGCGTTGTTCGCGGACCTTGGCGCCCGCGACGTCGTCGAAATAGAGCCACCAAATGCAGCACGTGATCATCAGCCCGAAACAGCCTTTGAGCAGATACTCGGTTTCGGGCCCATGGTTATCCGTCAGATGCGAGAGCACCTTCACGAACGACTCGCCCAATACGATGATCGTCAAAAGTCCGTATCGCTCCGAGAGATGCTCCATATCGATGGGGAACTGTTCGGTGAGTTCCCTGCTGAAGCGGCTGATGGGGCCCGACATCACGCCCAGAAGGCCGACGGCCCATAAGACGTAGTTGAAGGGTTGCGGCAATAAAAGCGAAATGGTCCACAACACACCGCCGACCGCAAAAATAATGCCCCAATACCGGGAGTAGGGCCGGGCCTCGGGCACCTGTTTCCAGGCGCGAAAGTACATGGCTGCAATCAGGAACTGAGCGGATGCAAACCCAACCGTGTAGACCAGCGGATCGCCGCCAATCGCCTCGCGCGACGCAATCGCCATCGCCGCCACTGAGAACATGCTGCCGAACACGAGCAGTCGATGCAAAAAGTCGTCGACGTCAAAGCGGTTCGCAAAAAATGTAAATCCTGTCCACGCCAACCAAATCGGGGCAAAAAGCACCGCGAACTTGACCAGGGGAAACAAGACCGCGTGCTGGTTTGTGACGTCCGTACTCAGGCTGTCGCCCAACTGAATGATGGCGGCGACAAAAACGAGGTCGTAAAAAAGCTCCAGCCAGCTCACCTTTTTTTCGTGATGAAGGGCTGTGTGCAGTGTGGGCAGATGAAACCAGCGGTTTCTCATTGAGGTGGCCTTGATGATGGCATGAATCGCACGCGACTCGGCTGCATCTGAACGAAGCGAAATAAGACAAATGAGTCAGTGTTTTGCTCAATTCGGTTGATGAGGTCAAGGATGCGTTATTTTTTCAGAATGTTGATGGTTGTGGGAGTCCTGCTTTTTGCGTTGCCGGTTCTGGGGCAGTCCAAGCGGATTGAGGCCATTCAAACACATGTTGGAGTCGATGCGTGGAAAGATCTGACGCGGGTCAAATTCACGTGGACGTTGCCAATCAAAAACATGTCTCGGACCTACGACTGGAACCTGAAATCCGGAGAAGTCGACGTCACGATCGACGGGGCGACCCGCCGGATACCTGCTTCGGGCAAGGGCTTGGCAGACGCCCAAGATGTCGCTGCACATCAAGCATTCATCAACGACTCGTACTGGCTGCTCTTTGAGTTCCATTCCAAGTGGGATGCCGTGAAGGTTGCCGACGTGGATGGTCCTCCAGAAGGCGTTCCGGCTGGGTCCGTCGGGGTTTCAGTGGAGTACGGATCGGGCGGATACACGCCAGGCGACCGTTACGTGCTCTGGTCGAATGCGGAGGGGCAGGTCACGCACTGGCAGTACTTCCCGGGCGGCGCCAAAGACGCCAAATTCCTGATTTCCCGTGAAGGTTGGGTCGCCAATAAAGGCACGCGCATGCCGACCATGTTTAAGGCAGCAGGCGTCCCGTTCATCGAGATCAAAGACCTTGTCGTCGAATAACGTTAGTAGATGAAGTCGTCGATGCCTTCGGTCACCGTAAGCACGACAATGGTGTCGGCACGGACCGCGGGGTCGACGTTCATGAGCGCGGCCTCAAGCACGGGGACGTGTTCGGCACGGTCGACCAGAACGTGAAGGATTTGTTTTTTCCAAGCGTCCTCGGCAGCGACATTTGCGCTGCTGACCAAGATATCAGCCAGCTTCTTGTCCATGAGGTTTTGCGCGGTCATCGCGGTGTAGGGAGTGTCTCGCGGAAACGACACAGCCCGAGTGACCGAGACGCCTACTTTCAGTGCATCCAGGCTCACGAGGAGGTCGGTGATTTTGCCCTGAACATCGTAGACCACTTCGGTTTCGGTCTTGAGCAAAATGGCCATATCGCATCGATTCAAGACTTCGAATGAAAAGACTTCGGAAGCGATCGATGAGCCCCCGGCGTTGCCGTCGGTGATGATTTCCTGTCCACCCAATGTCAAACGGTCAAAGTCGACGTCGTCATAAGGGTCGTCCTGGAAGTCGATCGTGTTTACGAACAAAAAAGGCTGACTCGACAGGATTTCTGTCATGTCGATATCGCCGCACTCGCCCGTGATGACTCCCATCGCCGTGAGGCTCATGTCGGGGATTCCGCCGTCCGACGCGTCGTCGTCGCCCATATCGGCTGCCATGAGGTCAGCACGCATATCAGCGGTATCCGAGCCCATATCCAGCGGGCTGTCGAAGTCGGCAGAGATATCGTATGCGAAGTCGATGCCGACATCACCAATATCTGTCTGGTTGGGGGTGTCGTCACCACAAGCGACGGCCAACCCGAATAAAAGCAGCGTTAAATATTTCAAGGTGTTGCGCGACATGAGGTCGAACTCGGTACGGAGTAGAGTGGGTCGGTGAAGGTGCGAATCGTCTGCGAGGGCCAATCGATCTCAAAAACATTCCAGGTGTCGCCCGTGCTGCCAAGGCGTTTGGGGCCCCACGTCTGGATCAAGACACCGCGAATATAGAGCTTGACCGTTGAATTCGACGGACCGCCAAAGGATTGATTATGGCTGTCTGCCCAATAATGCAGGACCACGCGGTAGGTCTGGCCGTTGATGCCGCGTTCGATATTGACGTTTTCAGGTCCAAAACCGTCGACATCGTCGCGGTCAAGGAACGGGTCGTCCTGCCAATCGCCCTGCACGCCCCAATCAGGCTCAGGATTCGAGAAATAGCAGTCGTTGCCACAAAAGAGGCCTTGGCCAGGCAGCAGCAACACGTGCGTGTCGACATCGGTGTCGTTGGAGTCCCAGTCCACCACAATATGGATGTCTTGGTCAGCAATGGGTGGCGCCTCGCTCGTGCCTGATACGCTCACCCGAGCTGCGGAGTTTGAGGGGTCGTCGTTTCGAACCAGGAAGAAGCCCGACTCGATGCCCGCACGTCGCGGCGAGAACGTCATTTCGATGATTTCAGAACCGCCGGCGGGGATGACGCCCGCTGTCCAAGGGCTGGTGATCTGGAACGCGGCCGAGGTCGGGATTCCAAAGAATCGCCCGCGTTCGATCGCGCTTACGGTCAGGCTTCGGCTGCCGCAATTGGTCAATGTGAACGTCTTTGCCACCGGCGAGCCGCGAACGACCGACCCGTAATTCAACGAGGTGGGGTTCACTTGAATGCATGGGTCGTTCTGGGAATCTTTGGCCGTTGCGGTGACGGGCACGTTCACCTCTGGCTCAAACGGGTCGCTGGAGCGAATCTTGATCGTAGCCCCGGACGTCCCGATTTCGGCCGGGTCAAATCCGACGTCCAAAACGGTATTGGAATTGGGTTCAAGCAAGAGCGGAAGAGCGTCGTGGGCCACCGAGTAGGCACGGCCTTGTTGAAGCACCAAAATTTCACGGATCTCAAGTGGGGCTTGTCCCACATTTCCAACC
>JBFFMO010000330.1:0-5523 GCA_041554035.1 Allomicrovenator sp.
CATGGCTGTCGACGACTCCAATGGCGTTGCCGGACGAGTCTGGGCGTATCGAGTGCGGGTCGGCGACGAAGACCGTATCTGGCTTGAATCGTTTATGTCGAAGCTCCACACGCTCTCGCGCATGAACACCGGAATGCCCCTCGCGGCCTAACCCAGTGCGATACCCAGCTTCTGACGAAGCTCCAAGTACTCGCTGCTGATTGAGTACTCGATGAGTGCCTCCATCTTTTGATCCACGGAACGGGATCCAAGGGGTTGTGGCTCTCGATTCAAGTACTCTCGCGCGGCTTCCAGATCATCGCAGAAGATAAGCCCGACTCGGTTGCCGGTGTCTTCGACCGCTTCCAGCCATTTTCCGATATCGGACTCGCGCTGCGAGACCTTGTCGATGGCGGCCTTCAACTGGTCGAATTGCGTGCCTCTGATCTTCTTTTTGATATGTTTGAGCACCGCTTCCATGTCCTTGGTCATGTCGACCTGGACTTCGGGACGCGCCGCCGCTGCGGCAAGGATCATGAAGACTTGCAGGTCGCCGAGAGGGCGAATCGCGGCCAGATAAAAGGGAGCCAGGAAGAGGAAAAGCTGTTTGCCGACCACGAATGCCGTGAACTCCTCTCGCCCGCTTCCCAAGATCTCATCGCCGGCAATCATGCCTTCTGGAATCAACGCGCCGTTGATCAGACCGGCTTGGTCGTTCTTGTGCCAGAGGTCGGGCATTTCGCGATAACCAAGCGTCGCGCCGATGCTCTTATAGACCCGATTAAAGGCCAAGGGCTCATCGATCTTCACTCGATTATTTCGCTTCAAACCGTATTTTGACGTCGACTCGCCGGTCCATTCCTCGAGCGCGGGCTTCAGAATTCGGAACAGCTCCGTAAGGCCGGCATCCAGATCACGAGAAAACACGTGATTATTCAGAATATCGGGCGTGAAGGGCCGCGAAATCGGTCGGAACAACGACGTGTTGAAGCGTTCGACGAACTGCTCGGCTTTTTCGTCGAGTTCGGCGCCGCGTGCTCGCAGGGCGCGGAAAACGCACCACGCGGCATCAGCATTTTTCATGCGTAAAAGGTCTCGACCAATCCGATCCAGAATATCGAGTCGCGACGGGTCATTCTCATAAATGGCCCGCAAATGCGTGACCGCGTAGGGCAGATGTTCCGGTGATTTCTCGGCGATCTCGGCGATGGTCTCGTGGAGTTCCATCGAACCAGGCTGAAAACCACACGCTTGTTCGAAAGCAAAAATCGCATCCGTCACGCGGTCCAAGTGGTTGCGATAGAGCTCGCCAAGCTTCTGCCAAAGCACAAAGAGCAGCTTGGGATCCGCGTCGCCGGCTTCGACATTTGCCGCAATCAACTGCAGGTAGGCCGTTTCAAGTCCTTCCCAATTCTTGCCATCGACCAAAATCGAAGTGACCGCCTTAAAGGCGTCCAAACGCGTCGGATCGAGCTCCAGCGCGCGGCGATAACCGGTGAGCGCCTTATCGGCCTCCCAGAGTTCATCGCGCGCAACCTGCGAAGAACGAATGATCCATTCGGCCTGTTCTTTGGGGTCAGCGGCCAGCTGGCTCAAGGTGAAATAGGCACGCGAAACACGACGCCAATCACCGATCTCAGCCCCTACCCGGGCCAGCCGTTCCACGGCCTTTTTGTTTTCGTGCCACTCGATCACGGCCTGTTCGTAGACGTCGAGGGCCCGACCTGGATCGTTAAAGGATTCGGCCCAATCATCGCCAAGGGCAACCAACGCTTGAGAACGCGCCTTGGGATCGGTCAGCGAGCGAATCAGCTTCTGTCGAACCCGGACCACATCGAGTGGCTCACCGCTTTGTGAGATCACTCGGAGCAGGCCGCTCAACGATACCGTGTCATCCGGCTGTTGTTCGAGCGCTTTTTCGAACGAGGCCTGAGCCTTGCCGAAAACGCCCATGCCTTCATAAAACGTCCCAAGCTGTCGATAGATGGCGATGATCTCGCTCTTTCCAAGCTGACGTTTATGGTGCAGGAGCAGCGACTGAACGACCTTCAAGCCGTCTTCGTTACGATTATGGTGAAATAGAAGCTCTGAGTAAGGCTTCAAGACATTCAGGCTTCGCGGGTCCAGCTCAAAACCGCGTGCGTATGCGGTCATCGCATCGTCATCGCGGTCGATCGCGCGATTCAGGTCGCCGATCTTCGTGTAGAGCCAGAGGTTATCCTCAAGGTAACGCGTCGAATCTGGCCAACGTGAAATCTGCTCAAGCAGAGATACGCCGTGGTCAAGATGGCCACCCCCAACGAGATCCTCGAGTTTCGCTTTGACCTTACTCAAGTCTACGAGCTCAAGGTTGACCGATTGCTCGCTCGCACCTTCTTGAATGCCGTCCACGTCCGTCATGAAAAGACCGCTCGTTCGGGGGGATGCCGCAATTGCGGCCTGAAATCACACGGGAATACGAATGCACCATTGTAGACTCGTCGGCAGGGGCGTCAACCACTCCTGACGCGACGTTCAGTGCTCAGCCACCAAATTCACGGTGGTGTTCTGAGCGCTCGTGACCTCCAACACCTTTTGCACCTTGGACTTATTGTCCTGACGCAGTTCAAAAGTGTGTCGGCCCTCGGGAACTTTGATGACCTGACGAGACAATTCACCACGCGGGCGTCCGTCGATATAGAGCGTTCCCCAAGGCCGGATCGTGACTAAAACCTGGACCTCAACCGGGTCGGGCAGCGGTTTAGATTCCGGCTTTTTGGTAGAGGCAGACGCCACGATCGACTTTTTCGGTGGCACCGTAGAGGGCGTCTTTTCCGGAACACTCGGTGTTTCGATCGGCACCAGGGCTGGCGATTCGACGATTTCCACCGTTTCAGGAGGATCGACGGAATCGGGTTCTTGGACCGCTTCCACCGGCGCCGTCTTTGCGTCGGCCTGCACTTGGGCGGAACTGGGCTCAGCGATTTTGACGGGCTCGATGAGGGTTTCGGGTGCCGCGACCCGGGCCGGATCCGAATCGGGGAAATCCGTGTCAAAAAACACGAAAAACGCAGCAAGTGCAGCGATGGAGACGGCAAATACACCCGCCCATACGCCAGTTCTGCGACCGTCTGGCTCCGGCGCAGCCGCGATTTCATGAACGTGGTCGTCAAGCTCAATATCCAATGGACTTGGTGTAAAGCTTGGAACTTCGGCCACCTTCGCTCCGACGAGCGCACGCGTATGGCCCGGTTCATCAGGCAGGTTACTTGGCACCGATGCTGCCGGTTGCGTATCCGGAATTTCATCCGTCGGCATCGCCTGCACCGTCTCGGGACGTGGCTCGTCGGACATCGGCTCCGTCGTCAGCTCAGGAGTGACCTGACCCGCCTTTTGCGTCACCATTTCGCCGCGAGCCGAAGGCATGTTGCCGACTTGCGCCTTCAAAGCCGCCACAAACTCAACGCAGGTGGCGTAACGATTCTCGGGTTCTTTGGACAACGCCTTAAGCAGCGCGTCGTCGAAACGAGGAGGCAGATCGAGGGTGGGCTGCAACACCGAGACTGGCAGCGGGATATCGGTCAGGTGCTTTGTGGCGATGTCGATGGGCGACGTGCCCAAGAAGGGTGGGCGGCCACAAAGCATGGTGTAGGCGCAGATCGCCAAAGAATACTGGTCGCTTCGACCATCGAGGGAAATATCACGAACCTGTTCAGGCGACATGTACTGGGGAGTTCCGACGATCGTCCCCGTAATCGTGAGCGCTGTGCTGGGCGTCAAACCGGCCTTTCCCAACGCCTTGGCGATCCCAAAATCGATCACCTTCAGATAGAGGGCGTCGCCGGTGCGCGGACAAATCATGATATTTTGAGGCTTCACGTCGCGATGGATGATGCCGTGGGAATGCGCGTCATCCAGGCTCGCGGCCGCCTGCTCCAAAATATGCAGCGCGTCGTTCACCGCCATCGGGCCAGACCGCAAAAGGCTCGAGAGATCTTCGCCTTCGACGAACTCCATCGCGATGAAAAAGACCCCGGCTTCGGCGTCCTCTCCAAAATCAAAAATCGTGATCGTGTTGGGATGAGAAAGCTTCGAGGTCGCGCGCGCCTCCATCTCAAAACGCGCGGTATTTTTTCGATCGACACCATCGCGCGGCGCTAGAACCTTTACCGCACAACGCCTGCCCATCGAGACCTGTTCGGCTTCAAAGACCGCGCCGTAGCCGCCCTGACCCAACACACGGCGAAGCTCAAATCGCCCCGCTAGCGTAGTTCCTAATAATGTATTGAGGTCGCGCGACAAGGGTCCCCCCTTCATTACAAATGACTTTTGCTTGTTTTACACCAAGTTCCGCGCGACGACCACACATTGTTGGCGCGGCCTGGGCACGGGTTCCGCCCGAGCCATCCTGCTGGAATTCGCGACGGCTACTCAGCAAAGCTCGGGGCGTAGGTCTCGTCTCCTGAGAAGACCAAGAAGAGCGACCAGCGGCCCACGGGTTGGTTTGCTGGCACGTCGATCGAACCTTGAATGATGCCGCCCGGTCCAGTGACGAATTCACCCAAGATCGTGGCTCTCGAGCCCGAGAGCGTTCCGGGCGGCGCAAGATGCACCGACACCTTTCGTCCCTCTAAGCCTTCTCCCCGTGCGCTCAGTCGTCCCCGCACATCAAGGCCTTTGCCTCGATGAACTTCAGACTCGACCGAAAGCAAAACCAATGAGGGCACGACGCGGCGATCGACTTCGGGCTCGGTCGACGTATTCGAAGTCGTTGTCGTTGTCCCGCCATTCGTTCCGCCTGTCCCATCACTCGCGGTGCCCTCTCCTGAATTCGGGTCTGAGCTCTGTCCGGGACCGCCCTCAGGCTTCAAACCGTTGGACACCATGCGCTCCTGATCCTGCACAAATCGCTCGGGACGAGGCAACGAATCCGGTGGTGAATGGACCGTTTTGTCCTGCGTGCTCGCGGCGTTTAACTCGTTGGCGGCGCCGCCGAGGTCCACCCGACGCCAACCGATCCCGGGCCACAAAACTTCAACGAATGCGTGAGCCTCGTTGTAGACGTATTGAGTCGGTATTCCCAATGAGAGCGCCGTGATCATGAACGCCAGACTGCGGTGACGGCACACGCCAACTTGTTGGGTGGCGATGCTGAAATACAAGTCGTCGCCACGTTGGTCGTCAGGAAAAGGACGACCTTCAAAATTTCGAAAATACGAAATGAGCTCCACCAGAACGTCTTCAGGCGCCTGATTCCGACCAAGCCCGATGCGGGCCAAGACACGTTCTGCCGACGCCTGAATGATGGGGTCGAGCGGCTCGACGCCATATCCATCGATTTCAGCCCACGAGGTCGGGCCGAACTCGCCGGTAAAAAAGGTGCTGGGCACGGCGACCTTCATGTTCAGCCGCAGCGGTCCGGAATGCTGAGCGCGCACCATGAAGTTGCCCGCGTCATCCACAAAAAACTGCGCATCGACGGCTGGCTCAGTCTGAACGTCCAATATCTGTTGATTGGGTGCGACGCTGGCGATGGGTTGCATCCGATTTGGATCCATCTGAAGC
>JBFFMO010000331.1:0-5518 GCA_041554035.1 Allomicrovenator sp.
AAGTAGATGATGATCTCTAAATTCGCGCGACTTTTGATTTTGGTGTTGGGTGTCTGGGGCTGGGTTCCGGACATTGAAGCGCTGCCCATCTACGCCATCACTTCGTCGGCGGGTTGCGATACCTGCCATATCGAGCCCCTCGGGTGGGCGAATCCGGATGTGTCTGCGCGTCGCTGCACTTTGGATTGTGTGGGTTGCCATTACAGCCCAGCGGGCGGTGGCTTGCGTACTCCTGACGGTCAGTTTTACGGCAAAGAAGTTTTGCCGATGTACGGCGAACGACCCAGCGCATTTGCAAATCCCGGCAAATACCGGCCCAAGGGTTTCCCTAAAAAGGGAATCTACAAATTTGGAAAGGGCTTTTCGGGTTGGTGGCCGGGGAAAACAGATTTCACCACGATTGACGAGCGCTACGGCAATATCGACGCCGAGCCCGTATGGAAATTTGGTGGCGATGTTCGCGCGATGATTCTCAACGATTCGAGCAATCCGAAGAGTCCGTTCATCTTTCCGATGCAGGGCGACCTCTACGCGATGAACGAGTCCGTCGACGATTTGATTTTTTACGTGAGTGCCGGGCTTCAAGCGCAGAAAGACACGGATAATTACGAAAACGTCGAAACGCGTGATTATTTCACGATTCGTGAAATCTTCTTTCGTTATCGTATGCCGTACAACAGCTACTTTCGGTTTGGGCGCATCATCCCGCGCTATGGCTGGCGAACCGACGATCATACGGCCTATATCCGCAACGATCTTGGGTTCAACCAGTTCTATTCTGTGCTCGGCATGGATGTCGGCTACAACCCAAATTATTTCTACGCCGATGCGTCGGTCTATTATCAGGGCGCAGGCCGCTGGCCTGGTGAACGGATGGAGCGTGGCATCGGCACCACCGTCAACGCCGGTTGGCGCGATTTGGGCTGGCATGTCGGCTCAAGTTTTCATTTTCTGAATCGGCGAAGCGGTTTTGACCAAATCACCGCAGGGCTGCAGTACGGTCTGAACTTCGAGCCTCTGGGCATCTACGGTGAGGTCGACGTCCGCCACTTGATCTCGGACGAGGACGGCATTGACAGCTTCGATGGCCTCTACTCGTTTCACGAAATCAACTACAACCTGACTCGTGGCGTGTATGCTCGTCTGAAGTACGATTGGGGCGATCCCAATATTAAGTACAAAGACGACCAGAAACACCGTGTTCAGCTGGCGTTTGATTACCACCCCTATACTTTCGTTGACTTGGAAGCGGCCTACCGCGTGAATTGGTCACCTCGCATCGATTTCACCGATGTGGGTTCCACGGAAGCCTTCCTGATCGCGCACGTGTGGTTCTAAGGAGTTTGATTGGCTGAGCGGACCATCACGATTGCGGTAGACGCCATGGGCGGATACCACGCGCCAGTTGACATCGTAGCCGCAGTTGCGCACGCCAGCAGGGTGGGGGACGAGTCGGTCTACTTTATTCTGGTGGGCGACGAGGTTCGCATTTCGGAAGCTCTTTATCAGGCGGGGCATAATCCGGAGCGAATTTCCGTCGTGCATGCCGGTTCCGTTGTGAATCTGAACGAACCGGCGGCGCTTTCGCTGGAACAAAAGCCCGATGCTTCAATTTCGGTGGCTTGTGCGTTGGTGGCCAGCGGCGTGGCTGACGCGCTCGTCACGGCAGGGCATCCTGGCGCTGCGGTACTCGCCGCGATGGAGGTGTTGAAACCACTGCCTGGCGCCACCAGAGCGGCTCTGGCGTCGGTTTATCCCACGCCGCGGGCACGTGGCCCTGAAAATGACCGATTGGGTTTGATTCTGGATGTCGGTGCCACGATGCGCGCTCGACCCGAAGATCTGGTGAATTTTGCGGTGATGGGAAGTGCCTATGCGCGCGTGGTCAAAGGCCTGGAGCGCCCACGGGTGGCACTCTTGTCGAACTCTCGAGAGGCCCGGGTCGGCCCGCCCGAGATCGTTGCAGCCTACGAGATGCTTCGTGCCCACGAGGGCATCAACTTCTACGGCAACATCGAAGGCGATGAGATTCCCAAGGGCGACTACGATGTGATCGTCTGTGAAGGGTTTATCGGGGATGTGGCGTTGAAGCTGCTCGAAGGCACGGGCGAAGCGGCTTTTGAGCTTGCCCGTTCGGCCTACGAACGCAAGCTGGCATGGCGAATGGGATTGCGCTTACTCTCCGGTGGCCTTAAAAAAATCAAGACGGCGATCGACTTTGAAGAATACGGCGGCGCTCCACTGCTTGGAGTCGACGGCGTGGTGATTCTTGCGCACCCGAAGTCGCGTCGTAAAGCCATCGGGAATGCCCTGAAACTCGCGATCAAGAATGTGAGCGCGGGATTGACGGCGCAAGTGGCTGACGCCCTGCAGGCATGACGCCAAGCGAGATCTAAGTGGACGTGGAAAACAAAGCAAAGGCAGTTTTGCATGTCTACAGATGGGACCTGGATAAGACCTATCTGCAAACGGAGTTCGATTCCATCCGCGACTTGATTCGTACCGCTCTGCAAAAGCCCGAAGACAAAATGACCGTGCCCGGCGCCGTGCCGTTGCTTCGCGAGATTAAACGCCCCAGTGACGAGGGACTCTCGCTGTTGACGTTTATCTCGGGCAGCCCGACCCAGATGCGTAGCGTCCTCGAGAAGAAGTTCGAACTCGACGGCATCAGGCCAGACGCTTTTGTGCTCAAGCCGACCCTTGAAAATATTCTGAAAGGCCGATTCAAAGCCGTGCGTGGTCAGGTGGGGTATAAACTTGAGGCGCTGCTTCGCATTCGGGCTGAAAGCCCGCATGAGCGCGTGCCCGAGACCTTGTTTGGCGACGATGCGGAACAGGATGCGTTCATCTATTCGGTGTACGCTGACCTCGTCTCTGGGGATCTGGGGCTCGATATTCTTCGCGATATTCTGGTCGAGGCGGAAGTTTACTCGGCCACGATGGATAAGATCATGCGCTATGGCGCCCATCTGGAGCCTGTAGGCCATGTGGATCGGATCTTCATCAATCTGGACCGTCACTCGCCGCCAGGCAGGTTTTTAACGTTAGGGCCGCGAGTCGTTCCCATTGTGAACTATTTTCAGGCCGCCTTGGTGCTCTACGCGGATACGACCTTCACGATGCAGAACCTGATTCGCGTCGCGGGCGGAATGTTGGCCGAACACGATTACGGGCTGACCGAACTTGCGAACTCGTTCCAAGACCTTTTGCGTCGCCGCGTGCTCACGATCGGCGATCTTGAGCGTTTGGAGTCTGATCTGGCGTTGCACGAAATTCCAGATGTGGTGCCCAAGGGTTTTGCCGAAAAGCTCGTGACTCGGGTGCGGGCGCTGGCGCCTCGATCCGAGACCGCGCCGCGTGATTGGAAGGGCCCGCCCAATTACGTCGAGATATTGCGGTCTGACCGTGCGATGAAAGAGGCGGTTACGCAGAAGAAAACCGGTCTTTTTTCCTAGGCAGACATGTGCTCGAACTCGTAGCTATTTTTTCGGTGGGGGCCGTCGATGACGGCGAGACCATGGGCGCGCTGATCGCGCTGGTGGACGCGCTGCCTGGACTCGAACTGACGCGTTACGATTTGAACCAGATGGAACACTGGCGCTCCTGGGATCCGCAGACAGCCACGATCGATGCGCTGACTCAACGGACACAGGTGATTCGAGCCGAGGGTTCAGGTGTCTTCTTTTTTGCGCTCGGCAAACACGGTGAGACACCTACCGCGATGGTACGAGCCGAGGCCGGTATCGAAGCCGTTGATATTCAGGAGTGGTTTAAGATCGAGCGCTTGATGCAGTTGCGGCTGAGCGATGAGGATTGGCGGACTGAAAATAGCGATTTGCCGCAGGTCTGGGCATGGCGTAATGCCCCAAGCGGCGCCTCGGTCGTGCAGGAAGGTGCAGCGCAGGTTTGCAGGGTCGAGACTCTGGCTTCGGGCGAAAAAGACCGACTCAGGAGAGAGCTATGACGCCTGGCCTTGGTGCAAAAATTCGAAACCTTCGAAAGCGCAACAAGATGACTCAGGCTGGGCTCGCCGACGTGCTGGGCATCTCTGCGAGCTATTTGAATTTGATGGAGCATGACCGTCGGCCCGTCACGGCGCCGGTTTTGCTGAAGGTCGCTCAGATCTTCGACGTGGAGTTAAAGGCGTTCAAAGACGATGGTACCGAACGCACCGTGACGGCGCTTGCCGAGGTCTTTGGGGACCAGGTTTTTGAAGGCCACGACCTCAACATCAATGAAATTCGAGAATTTGCGCTGCACAGCCCAGATGTCGCAAAGGGTGTCGAAGCCCTCTATCACTCGTATCGCGAGCTTCGCGACCAGATGCGGATCTTGGCCGAGCGAATCTCGGACCATAATCTTCCAGGCGTTGAGCCGTGGCGGCTGCCGTCCGAGGAAGTTTCCGACCTGTTGCAGCGGCATAACAACTACTTCCCGTTGTTGGAGGAGGCCGCGAGCCGCCTGTGGAAGGACGCTCGGCTTGATCGCTCAAACATGTACTCAGGATTGGTCGATCATCTGCAGAAGCGTCACGCGATTTCGGTCGAAATCGTTCAAGCACGCTCCGATGACCGGTCCGTTCGGCGTTTTGATCCGGTGTCGAAACGACTTCGCCTCTCGGAAATTCTTGCTCCCCATACCGTGAATTTTCAATTGGCCCATCAAATCGGGTTGATCGAAATCTCGGACGTGCTCGACGAGATTGTGAGCGACCGTCATCTGACCACCGACGAATCCAGAGCTCTGGCTCGCGTGGCTCTGTCGAACTATTTCGCCGGCGCTGTGTTGATGCCCTACAACGAGTTTCTTGAGGCCGCCAAGGTGCAGCGCTATGACGTCGACATGCTCGGGCATCGATTCCGTGCGAGTTTTGAGCAAGTGGCCCATCGTTTGACGACCCTTCGAAAACCCGGCCTTGAGGGCGTGAAATTCCATTTCATGCGTGTGGATATCGCCGGCAATATCTCGAAACGATTCAGTGCTTCAGGCATTCAATTCGCTCGATTCAGCGGCGCCTGCCCCCGTTGGAATCTGGTCGTGGCGTTCATGACTCCCGGACAAATACGTACGCAGGTCAGCGTCATGGCCAACGGCGAGCGATTCTTTTGCATCGCGCGCACGGTCAATCGGGGTGAGCGAGGTTTCCACTCACCCCCAGCGTTGCACGCCATTTGTCTGGGGTGTCAGGCCGATGAAGCCAAGCATCTGGTGTATTCGGAGGGCGTGGAGCTCGACAACGCGGAAACGGCCGTACCCGTGGGCGTCACATGTCGGCTGTGTGAGCGCATGGACTGCGAGCAGCGTGCATTTCCACCGATGCAACGAACGCTGCATATCGATGAAAACGTGCGTGGCATCACGTTTTACGCGTCGCTCAAAGAAAACTAATCGTCGTGTTCGTCTTTGGGTTTGACCGGTGGAGCGTCGCCATCGGGCGCGGCCCCTGGAGTCAGGTAGGCTGCGCCGGCATTATACTTGTAGACCAACTCGCCGCCTGCTTCTCCGGTTTGGTAGGCCT
>JBFFMO010000332.1:0-5498 GCA_041554035.1 Allomicrovenator sp.
GCCACCGCAGGCTCAAGAGGCGAATCGCCTAAGATGCTCTTCGTGATGACCGCTAGCGGCTTCGTCGACCCACCCATCGCCCACTTTTCGGGCAAAATCGCTTTGGTCGGCGAGGCTTGAATCGCAGCCGCCAACAAAGACCTCACGTCACTCACATCAACGCTGCGAAGCTTCAAAGAAGCGTTTTCATCCGTCACTTGGAAATGATGAAAATACTCAAAATCTAGCGACAGACCGGGGAGCGCCTCTGACGCGTCCAAAAGCGATCCGTCCAAAGCCAGAATTTCGAAATCGCTATCCAATTCAACCAATTCGCCGCCAGGCAACCGAATCAATGACGAAACCGACTTCTGCGTTTGCCCAAGCGGTGTCTTGGTCAGGTACTCGTCACCTTTTTCAAAAAATGCCTTATAATAAATTCCGTCAACGCTCCCGCAGGGCGAAGAATCAGGCGCGGGATAGACCTTGGATGAATGGACGTTGAGGGCCCATCCATCCTCAAGGACGTCTTCAACGACCTTGGGCAACGAAGCGCGACCAGTGTCTCCGCTGTCGGGGTCAAATTCATAAATTTTTGGATCTTCCCAAGACTTCGTAGCCCAGAAAGTCTCACCATCGCTCCAGAAGTCTTCGAGTGACGGAATCGTCTCCTCACCGGCTCGATAAGCGCGTTTACCCTCGACGACCGACCCGTCCCGGCGATGCACGGAAAAGTCGGGTCCAGAGTACATATAATCGCTCTCGAAGCGCTTTTTCGGATTACTGCTCCAGTACGCAAGACGGTCGTAATCGTCATCGTAGAAAGTCACCAGAAGCTGGCCGTTCACGAAACGCAGGTCTTGGACTTCATCGCCCTTTTTCAATTTAAAATCGTGTTCAAAGACGCGACTTTGGCCATTGATGACGATCGCGCGCTTTTGGTTATAAAGAACCACGTTTGGAAACACGCCGGAAACCGTGGCACCGTCATCTCCAACGGCAAGCTCCGATGAGGCTTTCCGCGCTTCAGGCCAATCGAATTCGCCCAGAAATCCGCGTTTCAAAGTCGCATGCAGGGGAGCAACCAATTCCAAATTCTGCAATGCCTCCCATACGTTTGGAAATTCCAAAAAAGTCGAAGAACTTGTGGCATCAATGAGGTCCGAAACGACGCGCCCAAATGCCGCCACCGAGCCGGTACGCAACGCGACGAGTCGATCCAAGAGCCAGCGTTCTCGCGCCTGACTTAAGCCGGCTTTTCCCTGGGCCGCGACGTGAAAATTTTGATCGTCGATGACTGCAGACACAGCTTCATCCAGCCTGGCACCGAAGCTCTCATGAGCCGCAACAAATGATAGGTCGCGTAAATAGACGCTGGATTCCTCAGGTGCCTGCATCCACTGTCGTAGGTCAAACGAAGCCTTACCTGGGTCTACCAAAATGCCCAGTTCCAGAATTCGGTCGAGCAGATCGAGGTCGGCATCTTCGCCCCAATCTTCGCCGCCAATCACAACCGGAACTTGTTCGTTAACAAGCGGTTTGGCCAGCCGAGTCAAGAGCGCAAAACCGGCCTCCGGAAAACGCTGCCGGCCGTACCATGACGAGGACCTAGAACTCACGATATATGCTGAAAACCACCGAGCAATTCCACCATTTCCCCGGCCTTCCAGCGCGTCAATTGCCCCTAGTTCCTGAAGCATTTCGAACCAGAAATCGCCAAATCCGTCCTCAGATCGAAGAGCGTGCGGAAACACCCCAAGGAAATGGGCTGGCAGCTCTTTTTCGACCTTTGCGAGGCGTAAAAACGCAGGACGCAGGTCTTTCCAAACCGACGCTGGGGCGCGCCCCAAGGACGGAGAAAGCCAAATCTGGGATAAGACAGCGTCCTCTCCGACCTCCGGCTTCAAACCCGCAGCCTTCGACAACCGCTTCAGGTCCTTGAACATCGCTGAGGTAGGCGGATTGCCGCCCAGAGTTCGTCGAACACAGATGTCGACCCAAAAATCATAGGCCGTCGAGTCGTCGTGGCGACGTGCCAAATCCTTGGCATATTCGGTCATCGACTTCCCGGTCACTGCACCGGCGAGCGTGAACTCCAGGAACACTGCACGACGTCGTTCTTCATCGATTTCCAGAGCGTATTTCTGCTCAGAATCGCGTGCCTTCCCGAAAAACATCGCGGCATAGGATGTGTTTCCGGTTTCCATGAACACTCGACCCATTTCTTCGCATAGCGTCGGCAAGAAATGCGGCGTGGACTCGGAAACATCGGCAATCAGCGCGTCGAAGGTTGATTTTGCCGCACCCGGTTTCGAAGCCGCCTTTCGCGACTCTTTGCGAAATTTGCGCGCAACCGCCAAGGCCTGGGCGGCGTCCTTCGGTGCGTGCACCAGGACCCAATTCGGAAAACCCAATGATTTCTGTTGGGCGAGCGCGATCCCGGACGAGACGTACTGCAGCGAGAAACCCAGCGTTTCCATGGCTGCGTCCTCCCCCAATGCGAGCGAGCGAGGCGTTAGGCGCACGATTTCACGCGCGGGTAGACCCGGGTGAACAAACGCTCGCGCGTCCACGACGTCCACTGGGATATCGGCTGAGACCTGAACATCGGGCAAAACAAAACCACCGACTCGAAGCTGGGCATTCGTCGCGTTCATAATTCCCCTCAGTCTTTTTCTTCCGTTTCCTCTTTCGATCTCGAAGCGTAGATGCCACTCGCCATGCGCATCCCTTCCGAGAACGCCACAGCACCAACATTCGCAATCGGGATCTGACGCTCGCGCGTATCCACCCAGATCAATTCGCCGGTGTAGGACTCGTAAAATGGGTCGTCGGAACCGATCCAAAATCTGGCCTCGGCGTAGGCTCCATTTTCAAAAACCGGACAGCATGCAAACCCGCCACGCACGGGGTAACCAAGCGTTCGGCAACGACCCAAAGCAAAATTTAATTGGTCGAATTTCCCGTCGGCGAACGTCGAAATACTGGTCGTATTTTCGTCGAATTCAGCGGGTTTGACGTGAACCTCACGAAAAAGCTGTTGGATTCCCTGTTTAAAGTCGAGTTCCGCAGCCAGCTCTCGAAAATCATCGAGCTCCGGAATCAAGACAGGGTGTGGCAAATGAACGGCATCGATCGAAAGCCAAATCGTCTCGCCGTCAATATTCACAAGGCCCACACCCTTTTCGGCATCCACTCCCAGAAAAAAGCCCATCTCGGATTCATCCGTCGACCCTTCCGGTGCGACGATGGCGTGCTCCAGATGGGTCCGCCAGCCGGCATCGCGCCAGACGTTTTCAAGGATCGCGCGCGGCACGGACAACGACCGCAGCATCCAAGCGTCAACCGTTTCTGCACATTGTCGGTCGTGCTCGGAAAGCCACTCCAGGGCGAGCCTGAGTTGTTCGTATGGCTCCGAGCTTTTGAGCTTGGATGGCACCGACTTGAGCACATTGCCTTTGGCGTTTTTACAAACGATTTTGCCGAGTTCCACGCTCAGCGCGTAGCCGTCATCTGCTTGAATCCAACCTGCTTCCATGTGTCCTCCGTTCTTTGAATGAACGCACATTAAGGCACCCCGAACTTCCCGCCAAGGAGGCTAAATCAACCTTCAGGCTTTTTCAGATCGCCCTAACCAAGGTTGACACCTCAAATGAAAATGATATTGATTCTCAAAATCGAGATAAGGAATCACGTGCTCGCACATAAAAAGCTGATATTCATTTGGACCGCCCTGCTGCTTCTGGTCACGACAGCCGCCTCAGCCAACGGTCGAAACTTCACCTACGCCTATCAAACCGGCGTACTCCCGGTAGACGAACGAGAAATAGAAGTTTGGACCACGGCGCGCTTGGGCCGAGACAATTATTACGCTCGCTTCGACCATAAGCTGGAATTCGAAGTCGGAATCACCGAGAACCTCCAGACCGCTTTCTATTTGAACTTCGGGGCCGTCACGGCCGAGACCGAGCCTGGCGTTGGCTCGTCGGTGTTCCGCTACAGCGGAGTCGCAAACGAATGGAAACTGCGCCTGAGCGACCCCGTTGCAGACGCCTTTGGTTTCGCCCTCTACGGGGAAGTTGGCGCCGCCACCGACGAGCTGAAATTCGAGGCCAAGCTGCTCTTCGACAAGCGAATCGGAAATGTTCTACTCGCGGCCAACCTCATCGGCGAACACAAGATGGGCCTTGGCCAAGACGCTGAAGACGAACTCGAACTCTCCGTCGTCGTAGGTGCTGCCTATTTCGTCTCCAGAAGCTTCTCGTTGGGCATCGAGGCCCGCAATAAAAGTGCGCTGCCTGACTACCAAGACCTTGAGTACTCCGCTCTTTGGATCGGCCCCTCAGTATCTTATGCTGCCAAGGGCTGGTGGATGGCGTTTTCGGTGCTCCCGCAACTTCCCGCACTGTCGAAGGAAAGCGGTGGGTCGGGCCCAGATTTGGACCACAATGAGGCCGTCAGCGCTCGACTCCTCTTTTCATTCGAGCTCTGAACATGAAAATCATCGTAATCTTTTTCGTTTTTGCGGGATTGACCGCGTGCGCGACCATGGTGCCCGAGCCCACCCCCGCGCAGCTAGAAATCGCCCAAAACCGTTGGCCGGCCGTCACCTTGGCGCAGCTCAGCCAAGGCAGGAAGATCTTTGTGAACCAGTGTTCTGGTTGCCATAATCTTCCTCCACCCGCCGAGCTGACTCCCCAAGAATGGCCAGCCACGATTCAGGAAATGGGCGCCGAATACGCAAAGTTAAGCCAGACTGACATCGAACTCATTACAAAATACGTCGTGTCGGCGCGAGAGACCCCGGCGCCGACGAACTAGAATCCAAGCGCTGGGATCGTGTTTTCTTTTGAATTCCAGACCACGGGCAGACTCGCATAGGCAAAGCCCCCGACACTGCCGGTTCTAAGGCCATCGATGCCAAGCGCTTCCAGACTCGCGAAAAACCGAGACGGCGCATCTACACACCCCGATTGAGCCTTGAACTCGGCGGCCCATGCCTCAAAAAACCCAAAGAGCGCGGTCCCGGGTTTGACGGCCCTACGCCAGATCTGGGGCAAATAATCCCTAAACATCCAGGGCCCGAAACCACGCGAAAACGTCGTCATCAAGACCAATTCTTGGGTCTTCCCAAAGCAAAAAAACGAGGCAAGCTCACCGCGTTTATCCGAGGTCCCTTCGATCAAAACACCTTGTTCAGACAGGTGCGAGACCCACTCAGAAAGCGCGGCGAGCGAATCTTCGACATGATATTGCCTCAAGACATTCATCGCCCTCAACACGCCGATATCGACCATTTCCAATGTCGTGGATATGTCGATTCCGTCGACCTTGGGCAGACGCGCCTGGTCCGCATCGACGGCCCAGATTTCTTGAACCAAACCGGCCTCTTCCAACGCGACTTTCGACTCGATCGTTGTCAGTCCGCCCACCCCACAGCCGAGGTCCACAAAAGGGCCGGACTCCAGAGCGCCACGGTGGTGGTCAAGAAGATAAGCGTCCACCAAGCGCAGGCGGCC
>JBFFMO010000333.1:0-5490 GCA_041554035.1 Allomicrovenator sp.
GCGGTTGAAACCGTATTTGTCGCGCTCGACAACGAAGCCCTTGGTGGTTCGGTTCGTTATTACGACATCAATGTCAAAGACCCAGATTGTCTGCCCACTGACCCAGTGGTCTGTAATACAGCTGGAACGGCATTGAACACCTGCGTTGTGGGCGAAGTCGTTGAGTACACTTGTGGCGGCGGTTGTGTCGCTGGAGCTTGTACCATTCCTCGTGGGGACACATGTTTCGATACGAAGGTATTGACTGGACCGACGGGAACCGTCGCCGGCGATTGGGCGCAAAACACCAATGCCGTCAACATCACACAGGCACAGACTGGTGGTTGTTCATTTGACAGTTTCGATAATCCAGACGGTGCTGATGACATCTACGCCATCACGCTTGCGGCCGGAGAAACCCTCAAGGCTCAACTTGTGACGACGAGCACCGTCGCTCACATGTACATCGTTGGTGATTGTGACGATCCAGAGAATACTTGCCTCGTGTCGGACCCTCTTTCGGCTTCAGCTGTGACGATTAACTATCGTTCCACTGCGGGAGAGACCGTGTTTGTGGTTGTTGACCGCGACGACACCGGGACCTCAGGTACCTACACGTTGAACTACGACATCACGAACACTCAAGCATGTGCGCCAAACACCACACGCTGCATCGACGCTAACTCGGTGGAGCTTTGCAGTCCTACAGGCACCCCGACTGCCTAC
This sequence comes from Allomicrovenator sp., assembly GCA_041554035.1. Classification (GTDB taxonomy): domain Bacteria; phylum Myxococcota_A; class Bradymonadia; order Bradymonadales; family Bradymonadaceae; genus JBFFMO01. The sequence goes on from JBFFMO010000333.1 coordinate 706, forward strand.
TCATGCCCAAGTGGCTGTGCCGGAGTCGCATGTTCGACCGGGGTCCAGGCGGACCTTTGTTCGGGTGCTGTGGATGTCGGAACCGGCATCGCGCTGCTCGGCAATTATGATGACTTCGCGGACGATCTGAATTTCAGCAACGGCTGCACGGGAGAAATCGAAGATGGTCCCGACGCTTTCTACAGCGTGGTCCTTGCTCCAAATCAAATCGTTCGTGCTCGACTTCTGTCGCTGGGCGATGAGCCACCGTTGCTCTATTTCCTGAGCAGCTGTGACGCTGACGTTTCGTCATGCATCGCAGGTACCCATGAAGATGCGCCCGGTCAGGTGGATAATTCGGTATTCCTTGAGTACCAATCATTGCTTGGCGAAACGCTCATCATCGGGGTGGACAATGAGTTCTTTGCGGACGAACCCTTCTTCCTCACGGTTGACGTGCTCACGCCAGATTGCGACCCCGCAACCTACGCGCAGGCATGTAACCTTGACGGAACAGGTTTCACCTACTGTGACGCAACCGGCTTCACTCGCGAGTACTCATGCGACAACGTCGGGACGTGTAACGCGACCTCGGGTCGTTGCGATGAGCCTGTCGGCGATGTTTGCCTCGATCCTTTCGAAGCCAACCCGCCTGTTTTGGGCACGGCTTTGACCATTACCGGCAACCTCGGTGACTTCACCAATGACTACGACCTCGGCACCGGCAATGCCTGTACCTTGTCTCGTACGATCGGTGCTGAGCCTGTCTACTTCGTTGACCTGCTCGCAGGTCAGGTCCTCACCGCTTCGGTTGTGTCGGACGCGACGACTCCAGAAGACTTGGCACTCTACGTGACCGACAGCTGCACCAATGTTCGTACTCAGTGCCTCGCAGGCGCTGATAACGAAGGTGGAACGGCTGTTCCGGAGCTTCTGACCTACACTGCAGCCGCTGATGGCCCTGTCTACCTTATGGTCGATTCGTTCTACAGCGCCTCGTCGGGCGACTTCACGTTGAACGTCACCGTGAACTAAAGGAATCGTTTGATTCCAAAAAACCCGGCTCCGGCCGGGTTTTTTTTGTTTCTTGCACAAGAAAGCCTTTGTTTTTCAGTCAAATGACGCTTCGTGCAAGAACCTGCGTTTGACAAGCGCCTCAGGGCATGCGAAAAAACGCCTCCTTTTTGGGCGCTCCGGCGTCCATCGTCACTGGCGTCAAAGCAGCACGAGGATTCCCATGACGAAGTCAGAACTTATCGAAGCTCTCTCAGAGAAAATCGATGTCCCCAAGAAACGCGCCGAAGACCTTGTCAACGCGGTGTTTGACTCTATGAAACAAGCTTTGCTTGAAGATGAGCGCATCGAGATTCGAGGTTTTGGGAGCTTCTCCATACGCGAGTATCGCGCAAAAACTGGACGGAATCCGCGAACCGGAGCTTCCGTTGACGTCGACGAAAAGAAGTCGGTGCATTTCAAAGCAGGAAAAGAACTGCGCGAACGCATCGACACCTAATCGTCTACGCCGGTTATTTATATTGACCCCGCTAGGTTCCTGCCTCGCGGGGCTTTTGTTTTTGGAGATCCGCCATGAGCACAGAAGAGTCATCCTCGGAAGTCCTTCGACTTACTGAGATTTTCTACAGCATCCAGGGCGAAGGACGCGCCACAGGCCGCCCCTGTGTCTTCGTGCGCCTATCCCGATGCAACTTGCGTTGTACGTGGTGTGACACGACCTACTCGTTCACAGGCGGCGACAAGCGCCCTTTGGACGACGTGATCGAACAGGTTCGCGGCTACGGCTGCAATCTGATCGAGATCACCGGCGGCGAACCTCTGCTTCAGGCTTCGGTTCATCCCCTGATGTCGCGCTTTTGTGACGAGGGGTTCACGGTGATGATCGAGACCTCGGGCTCGCTGGATATCAGCGTCATCGACCCTCGTGTTCATATCATCATGGACCTCAAGCCCCCTGCGAGCGGCGAGGAAGCCAAGAACCGCTACGAAAACGTCGAACACCTGAAAGCCAGTGACGAGGTGAAATTCGTGATTCAGGACCGAAACGACTACGAGTGGTCGCGTCAAAAGGTCGAAGAATTCAAGCTTTCGGACCGTGTGGCCGAGGTCGTATTTTCACCCGTCCACGACAAAATGGACGCCCACGAGCTGGCCAACTGGATCATGGAAGACCATCTGAGGGTCCGTCTGGGACTTCAGATGCACAAGTTCCTATCGGTTGAATAGGTTCCCTTCTCATCGGCCGGGGATTGATCTATGTTCCCGGCGAATCATTCGGGGCGCATCGCGCCGAATTTGATCCCAGGAGTTTATGATGACGACGCCCGTACGAGTTGCAGTCACCGGTGCCGCAGGCGCCATTTGTTATTCCATGCTTTTTCGAATCGCTGCTGGTGAGATGCTTGGGAAAAATACCCCCATCATCCTTCAGCTCATCGAAATCCCGCCGGGCATGAAGGCCCTCGAAGGCGTGGTCATGGAACTTGACGATTGTGCCTTCCCGTTGCTTCAGGGCATCGAGATCAGCGACGATCCCAACAAGGGTTTCGCAGGCGCCAACATCGCGATGTTGGTCGGCGGTCGTCCACGTGGTGCAGGAATGCAGCGCGCTGACTTGATCAAGATCAACGGCCCCATCTTCGAAGGTCAGGGCAAAGCGATCAACGATAACGCAGCCGATGACATCAAAGTGGTTGTGGTTGGAAATCCCTGCAACACCAACGCGTTGATCGCGATGCACAACGCACCCGACGTGCCTCGTCAGCGCTTCACAGCGATGACCCGTCTCGACCAAAATCGCGCCATGACACAGCTTGCTCGTAAAGCAGGCGTGGGCGTCGACAAAATCAGCAACGTCGGTATCTGGGGCAATCACTCGGCCACCATGTATCCGAATTTCTACGATATTCAGATCGCTGGAAAGTCGGCCGACAAAGCCATCGCGGACGAAGCTTGGCTTAAGGGCGAGTTCATCAAGACCGTTTCTACCCGTGGCGGCGCCATCATCGCTGCACGCGGTGCATCGTCGGCGGCGAGCGCCGGTAACGCTGCGATCGACCACGTCCATGACTGGGTCAAAGGCACCGGCGAGAACTTCGTGTCGATGGCTGTGCCTTCGAACGGCGAGTACGGCGTGTCTGAAGGTTTGATCTTCGGTTATCCCGTTCGCTGTGACGGCAAAGGTGGATACAAGATCGTCGAAGGTCTCGACCTCAATGATTTCTCGAAAGAGAAGATCAAGGCAACCGACGCGGAACTCTCTGAAGAGCGCTCGTTTGTGGCCGACCTCCTCAAATAAGAAAATCTGAATAAACCCCGCTTCGGCGGGGTTTTTTTGTGTCCTGACGACGCCAAAGTCACGGAGCCCGAATGAAAAGATATCTCGTCATTGCCCTACTCGCTGCTGGTTGTTCTTCGTCATCTGATATTCCAGATGATCAAGCGCAGATTGATTACCGTTCAACGGCAGGTGCAACAGAGCAAGAGCCCGCCACTACTGAACTTGAGCCCACGGTCGCGACCGATGGCACGGTAAAAGCGGTGGGCCCGATTGCGACCATCAACGGCGTCGATATTTCGGCCGAAGAGTTCAATGTCGAGATCGGCAGGGTCATCGCATCTGGCATGCCGCCTGGTTTGGTGACGCGGTATAAGGACATGTTGGTCGAAAAAATTGTCGATCGTGTGCTCGTGGAACGTGCGGTCGCAGACCAGAAGATCGAGGTCGCCGAAACCGAGGTGGACAACAAGCTCGCCGAGATGGCGACCGAATTTGAGCGCGTGTCTAAAGAGACGGGGCAGGAGGTGAATATCGACACCCTGCTGGCTCAGCTTCACATCACAAAAGACGAATTGCGAAAATCGATCAAACAGTCGATCGCCATTGAACGCGTGCTCACCGCGCGCGGTCTCGCAGCGCCTACGCCTGCGGACGCCCGAAAATTCTACGACGAAAACCTTGAGGTCTTTGCGACCCCGGAGTCTGTGGAAGCTCGCCATATCTTGATCAAGGTTGCAGACGGTGCCGACGAAAAGACGGTCGAAGAAGCCCATAAACGCGCGATGGATGTGTACGGGAAAGCTTCCGCCAAGAAGGCAGATTTCAAGAAGATCGCCACCGAGTTTTCGGAAGGCCCCTCCAACGAAAAAGGCGGAGACCTCGGTTTTGTGCCTCGTGGCCAGACCGTTCCCGAATTTGAGGACGCGATGTTCGCGCTCAAGCCCGGTGAGGTGTCAAAACCCGTACGCACGCCGTTCGGTTGGCACGTGATTCAATCGGTGAAAAAGCGCGACGCAGGAACGCTTTCGTTCGAAGAAGTTCAGGAGCGCATCGTCGCGCAGCTGAAAAACGACACCACAAAAGCAGCGCTCGAATCCTTGCTCGCAGAGCTGCGCGCCAGCGCAAAAATCGAGCTTCATCCGGAAAACATCAAGTAAAGCTCTTGATGCCGCTTCAAAAGTAGCGACGCGAGCCATCATCGGTTAACGTGTCATGTGAGATTTCTTTCCGGTTAATTAGGATTCACGTCGATGTCGGAGTACCGCGAAGGAGCGGAGATCGCGGGGCGTTTTGTGATTCTCGACAAGCTCGGAGAAGGAGGAATGGGCACGGTATTCCGCGCCCTTCAGACTTCTCTCGATCGCGAGGTCGCGATTAAGGTCCTGCATTCTCAGGTGGCGTTTACGCCAAGGGCGCGCCGGCGATTTGGCCGGGAAGCGAGAGCTGTAGCTCGCCTGAATCACCCCCATATTGCGGCCGTTTACGACTTTGGCGCCGACCAAGGCGACCAA
>JBFFMO010000334.1:0-5468 GCA_041554035.1 Allomicrovenator sp.
GGCGGGTGGAGCCGAGTGCTGCGACCGTCGATGAAATCAAGGCTCGGTGTGCCACCGTATCGAGTGATCTTCGTGCGGATCGGGAGTTCCTCGATGACGTCAATATCAAGGGATTCCTGCCCGACGCTGACCTCGCTCGCGTCCAGGAAATCGCTGCGCGGTCCTATGTTGATGCACAGGGGAAAAGTCAGGCCTTCTTGTCGCCACGCGAACTTGAGAACCTTTCGATTCGGCGTGGAACGTTGAACGCGCGTGAGTGGGGGCTTATGCAGAGCCACTCCGCGCAGTCTCAGCGCTTTCTGGAAAGAATCCCGTGGGGGGAAGACCTCGCGTTGGTCCCCTATTTAGGCGGCTATCACCACGAGAAACTCGACGGATCGGGCTATCCCTTGGGAGTCGGTGCGGATGATTTGAACGTGCAGGTGCGGATGCTCACGGTTGCCGACATCTTTGATGCGCTGACCGCGGCCGATCGGCCGTATCGAAAAGCGGCAACGGTGGAGCGGGCGATTTCCATTCTTCAGGAAGAAGCAGGGCAGAATAAGCTCGATTCAGAACTGGTCGAACTCTTCGCTGAACGCGTCGTGCCAAAAGTACTCCATATCATTCCCTCGAACACTCGCTCACCCGCCTAGTCGTTGGTGGGCGCCTCGGCTTTCATGGCTTCTCGCAGTGTCGCGTAGTCCGTATCCGAAGCCTCCATGAACGATTCTATTCTCTGAGTTTCGCCAAGCAGTTAGACGCCGAATTCCCGCTGCGGGTCAAAGTCGAGAAGCGCCTTTTTCATGCGTTCTCGGTCGATGGCCGACACGTCTGGTCCTGCGACGATCACGTCCTGAGGGACGGTTCCGGTGCTCGCCAAGGACCTGATCTGTCCTGTGCGCACGTTGACGGCACTTCCGGAAAGGAATGCGCCAGAATACGTGGCAGCTGCCGAGCATTTTCCATCAACCAAATCGCGCATGACCTGAAGATGGTCACCGCTCCAGTGAACTTCGCCGATGAACGTGTCGGGATCAAACCCCTTTTTGCGCAAGTAGAGTCGCGGCAAGAGGTACCCGGTGGTCGAGTTCTTGTCGGTGAAGCAGAAGACTTTGCCCTTCAAATCTGCAACGGACTCGATTTCGCTGTCCATGCGTACCAAGAGCATTCCGTCGCTTGTTCGCGCACCATCAAATGCTTTGAACGCGAGCGGCACGATACGCGGCTCACGTTCAATGGTTTGGACGTAGAGGTAGGGCGGCATCATCGCAAAGGCGACTTTTCCCTCGACGAGTTCGTCCGCCAGCGCCTGATAACTTGAGGCGATCGTCATGGGCACTGGACGTCCGTATTCGCGCTCCAGATATTGCCGCAGCGGGGACAGTTCGGTTTCAAGTTGTTCGACAGTCACGGTCGGCGCCCAGCCCATCGGGGTTGATTCCCCCAGTAAGACGGTGGAGCGAACTTGCTCGCTGGAATGCGCACGCCACCACACGACCGAAAGCACAGCTGCGGCCAGAAGTATGCCGACCGACACCGCGACAAGCCATTGAGGACGATGCGTCTCGGAAGCGATCTCGATTCGTTCCACAGGCGCTTCGCCTTCTGGCGGAGAAAGAGCCTGAACCTGTCTCGAGATCACCGTTTCAACCGACTGACCTGGGTCTGCGTGTTGGCCCTCAAGGCCAGAAAACGAAGGAGTGGTGCGGGTTCCTTCGTGCTCGCTCAGCGCTCTCATGGTCTCGACCCGTTCACGATCGACGCTCGTCTGTCCTTCTTCGGCAGCATGAGAACCGGTTCTGTGCAGCAATCCCATGCGCTCATTGGAGGTGAGGGCTCGCTCAAGCGCGGACTTCATGGTGCCCCGACGCGACTCAAGTTGAGGTCCTGCAACTTCGCGTACGAATTCCGCGACCCGGTCTGACCCGATGGTGAGTTTGTGCATCCTCGAAGCTGCCACCAGCGCCACGCGCAAGTCCTCAGCCGAATCGAATCGTCGATCGCGATCGACATCCAACGTCCGCATGATGATGTCTTCGATTTCGATAGGAACCTGACGACCAAGAGCGCTGGGGCGAGAAACATCGCCGTTGATAATGGCCTGCATCGTTTCAAGTTCGTTGGGTCGTTTGAAGAGCCGTTGGCCGACACAAAGTTCCCACATCACGATGCCGAGCGCGAAGATGTCGGACCGCCGGTCCAACTGGCTTCGAAGGCATTGCTCGGGCGACATGTAGGCGAATTTACCCTTCAAATTTCCTGAGTAGGTCGAGTCCACACCCGCCGTGGCCTTGGCCACGCCGAAGTCGAGGAGCTTCACGTTGCCGTCTTCGGTGCACATCAGGTTGTGGGGAGAGACGTCACGATGGACCAGGCCCAGCGTACGTCCATCCAGATCCATGAGTTCGTGAGCTGCGTTCAGGCCGCGCGCAGCTTGCTCGATGATCGAAAGCACGACCTCAAGTGGGAAGCGCGCACCGCGCTCCTGAGCAAGAACCTGAAGCTCGCGCACGGTCGTTCCATGGATGTACTCCATGGCGATATAATAAGTGCCATCGGATTCGTTGAGCTCAAAAATCTGCACGACGTTGGGATTCTGGAGTCGCGCCACGATTCGGGCTTCGCGAAGGAACATGTCGATAAACGATTGTTCATGCGCCAGGTGGGGCAAAATTCGTTTGATGACGACCAAACGCTCCAGTCCTGCCAGGCCGCGTTCGCGCGCAAGAAAGAGTTCGGCCATGCCCCCGACCGCGAGTCTTGAGACAAGCTCATAGCGGCCGATCTTCGGGGTAGATGTGGAGGATTCGGTCACTTGGGGTCCGACGATCCGTTCGCACTTCGTTGAGAACTTGAGGACTGTTACACTACATCAACCCAGTCCTCCGTGCGATTTCATTTCCAAAAAACATAGATTCTCATGCGGCATTTCATTTTGGTGCTTTTTGTTGGCCTTCTGTGGGGTTGTGAGTCTCCCCGTTGTGAAACCCTTCAGGCCTGCTGTGCGGCTTCTTCGGACCTTGAAGGTCTGGGCAGCGCGTGCAAGTTGGCTCAGAGCGTTCATGACGATGAAAAATGTGGTGAGATCGTCGCAACGCTACAATACATGTATACTTCCCGGAATCAGACGATACCCAACGCGTGTGTTTTGGAGACGCAATGAACCCGACCGAGATCGCAACATCTCTTGGATGGACCGTGGAGTCACAGGCCATCGAGGGCAACGCCACTCGCCTGCACGTGGTCAAAGATCAGACCCGTGCGCTGCTCTACGTGTTCGAAGAACCCGTGTTTGCTGCGCGCATGGCATGGTCTCATGGGCCCGAGCGAGCGGCGCAGCTTTTCACAGTGCCCGAGCTCATCGATTCCGGTGAGTGTTGGTGCCTGATTCAACCCATCGACGGCGTGACGATCAGCGAGTTGATGGAGCGATCGAACGAATCTGTATTGACTCAGGAGTTGGCGCGAGAGCTCGGTGAGCTTCTTCGCAAGCTGCACAGCACAAACCAGAGCACCGCGAGTGTTTTTGGTGATTCGCTACCGACGGGTTCTCGTTGGCTGACGTTCAATGGATACGTGGCGGCACAGTTCGAACGTTTTGCCGAGGATGTGCGAACGCTTGAACTCGACGATGAAACCACGACCGCGATCATGGGCTCGATTGGCCAGATTCGGCAGGAGTTGGCGTCGTTTCATCCACGAAGCCCGACGACGCTCGTGCACGGAAAGATCGACTTCCAGCATATCTGGGTGGATGAACACGCCAGAAATGTGGTCGCGGTCACAGGCTTTGACACCAGTGCGATCCTTCCGGCAGAAGTCGATTTGGCCTGGCTTTTGTGGATCAAAGGATTTGATGCCGATGAGTTCGCGCGGTCGCTCTACCGCGGATACGGTGCGGCTCGCACGATGGACGTGCAGCGGCGCGAGCGCTTCTTCCGACGGTTGGTGGCGTTCCACGCGCTCTACGGTGACTTCGGAAATGTCTCAGTCGACCGAGAGCGCCTGGTGAAGTTGGCCGTGGAAACGGCCTGAGTCTTACCGGCCTGATTCCTACTGAGTGATGCAGATTGCGTTGCCGTTCGAATCGGCCCCGCACAATCCGCCGCAGCAATCACTGTTCTCTTCACACGTTACACCTGTGGGTCTGCAAGGCTCTTCGCACGCGCCATTTGCGCATGCGCCGAAGCAGCATTCCGCGTCGCTGGTGCAGGTGACACCCTCGTCCAGACAGCAACCCCAGAACTGCGAAGGTTCGCAAGGCGTGGCGCAACCCAGAGTGATCTTGACCTGAGTCTGGCCGGGGTCGCTGGTTCGCAAAGTGGTGCAGGTGTTCTCGTCCAGCGTCAGCGTGTTGGAGCCTCCGTCCACTGAGTACTGAGCTTGCTGCAAGTACTGGTCGTTGATGCTGACCCAGACTTTGTTGGGGTCGTCGGGCGCCGAATCAAGCACATACGAGCAACCGATGACGCTTCCCGCGATGTCGCGGATGGCCGTCACGAGCGACGTAGAGTTGTCGGCAAGATAAAATTTCCGACCGGCAATCGCAGCGTCGGTACCGCCGGCATCGGCGATGCTGTTCAGGTTCGTGGGATTGGCTCCCTCAAAATTGAATCCGATGACGTAAACCGGGATCCCGGCAGCTTTGAGTGCCTGAGCTGCTGCGATCGTGTCCCCAACAGGGTTGTTGCGGCAGTTGTTGGGCTCACCGTCGGTGATCAAGACCACAGCTTTTGCTCTGAGATTATCGTTGGGGTCGTTCCTGTCCGAGAGAAAGCCGGAGGCGAGCACGTCTTCGAGCGCGTCGAATGTTGGTGTGCCGCCTTCTGGGAGCAAGTTTGCGTAGGACGACTTGATTTGTGCGGCGCTGTGCTGCCCGACCGGGAGCAATTCGCTATGTGAAATCCCACAAACCAGCTCGACCGGAAAAGCGCTGACGCCAATCCGAACTTCGGCTGCGAGTTCATCGGCGATAACATTCAAGCCTGCTTTGGCCTGTTGCATCGGCTCGCCGTCCATCGAACCAGACTTGTCGATCACGAAGTAAATATTGGGCGCAAGTCGCTCAAATCCCGTGGATTGTTCGGCGCAAATCGCACCGACAGGCACCGCGGAACACGCGTCGCCATTACCGGTGCCCGATGAGTCGGATTGGTCCGTGTTCATCTTGTCGGGGCAATTATCACAGGCGTCGCCAATGCCGTCGCCGTCGCTGTCCACCTGGTCAGGATTTGCTGTGAACGGGCAATTGTCCGCGCGGTCAATCACACCGTCGTCGTCGCCCTCAGCCCAAACGTCTTCGGATGAGAACATTTCGTTTGGAGTCGGGTCTTCGACCGTCATGTTGTTGGTGCCTGTCGGGCTTGAGCATGCACCGGTAACTGGATTCTTGGTCTGCCCTGCAGGACACGAATCAATAACAAGGGGGTCAGAGCCTGAGTTCGTGTCACTGGAACACGAAGCCATCAGGAGCAGGCCGGCGAGAA
>JBFFMO010000335.1:0-5467 GCA_041554035.1 Allomicrovenator sp.
AATCGTCAGATTATCGCCGCCAAGAACATAGCGCTCGCCTGATTTTCCCTTCTCCATCGCGCGCACGATGCCGTTGGCGACGTCTTCGACGTGCGTCACGGCTGTGCCACCTTTCGACACCATCACAGGGGTGCTTTTCACAAAATCGATCAGGGAGCCCGAGGTCACCATGCCCGTGTCGTGGGGTCCATACACTTCAGCGGGGTTCACCGTGACGATGTCCATCTGGTAGTCGCGGACATAGTCATCACAGATGATTTCCGCCTTATTCTTGCTGATCGCATAGATCAGCTTGGGGTCGTTCAGCGTGAATGTGGCGGTTTCGTCCTGGACGATATGGGTCGTGGTTCCGTTGATGCCGATCACGCTGGAGCAATAAACGACGCGAGGATTTCCGGCTTTTCGGGCTGCATCCAGAATATTTCGAGTGCCACCCTCAACGATATCCGCCATGTCTGGCGTGTCGATGTCGTTCCACGACGACGGGCTCGCAAGGTGAATCACGGCGTCACATCCCTCAATGCCTTTGATCATGGTTTCGGCGTTGCGGACATCGCCGACAAAGCGCTCCCAGTCCACGCCGTCAATGCGCTCGGTGTTTGAGGTTTCGCGCACGAGGCATCGAACCTGGTGGCCTTCAGCGACGAGCTGTCGAACCACGTTTGAGCCAATAAAACCGTTCCCACCTGTCACAAAAATTCGCATCGAGAATATCCCACTCAGAAGGTGGGCGGGAACCTAAACAAAACGTTCGGTTCCTTCAACTGCGCTCGACGTTCCAGCCAAATAATGTGGGTCGACCAATTCGGCGATACGTTTCATCACAAGATCGGTGACCGCGTCGAATTTATCCGAATACTGATTCGCTTCGTCCGTGAAGGGACGGTAAGGCGCGTCGATCTGGAAGGGCGCGAGTTCCTTTTCTGGAGTCAGGGGCTCCCCGATTCGGTACAAAACACTGCCACCGCGTGAAAACGGATTATTGCCTGGATAGGCGCCCTCGCAACCGTTGCTGCCGATCGGAAGAATGGTGGATTTGGTCCGAAGGGCCATCTGGGCAAGTCCTGGTTTGCCCGTGCCCAGGGTGGTCGAGCGGGTCCCTTCCGGGAAAACCACGACACGCAGCCCGAGGTCAAAAGCCTGCATGTTCAGGTCGACAAAGAGGTCCATCATTTGGCGGAAAAGCTCACGATGACGTTCCACGAGGCTGTGTTTGAACGGGTCGTAGTCCAGGCCCAAGATATTTCGTGGGGTCTTCAACATGTGCAACATGTCTCGTTCCAACCCGGCGGCCTTGGCGTCTTCCAGAAGGCGTGAATCTTCCCAGCCTTCCTGGGTTGCGTGACGGAGCAGGCGGTAGAGGTCGTCGCATGGTGGACGATTAAGCACCGTCACGGCGTCGGTGGTGATCAGGTACCCGCGCGAGGGCGTCGGGATATTATTGGTCGAGGTCAGAAACCCACGTGAAAACCCGTGGTTGTAGTATTTGCCCTTCGCCCACGTGGCCGTGAACTCGTTGCGTTCCCGCCACAACTGAACCTGAAGCGGCCAGTAGTTGAACTTATCGGTATGATTCATCGCGATGTACACCGGCTTATCCGCTGGTGGCATGCGGTCGAAGCTGTCGACTTTGATGCGGGTTCTGGTCTGCGGAAGGGTGTAATTCGCACGCAAGATCCAACCCGCCATCATCTGCCCTTTGGGCCGAGTGGTCAGTTGGATTCTTTTCATGACGTCTAACGTCAGCATCAGCAGCTCACAGAACAGGTCGCTAAGAGGGCACTTCTTAGTATCCTTCTACCACGCGCGCGTCTTTTGGGACTTCGAAATCCGAAAATTCAGGCTGAAAGATGACATCCGAGAGCGTGGTGTTCGTGACCACGTCGCCCGTCTTGGTCCCGTCCCAAGCGAACGTGCGGAACGAAACAGGTAGCTTGATTCCTTCGATATCTTGTTCCCCGTCGTAGGACATAAATTTCTCGGGGGAGTGGCCGCCATCGGGGAAAAACCCCTTGTAGGTCACGACGTAACGCAAGCCGGCCACCTTCCGGGTCGTCTGGTCGAAATACACCACGTAGTAGTCCGAAGCGTCGCCCGTGCCGTCTTCGAACGTGACGCGGACGGTGTCATAGGTTTTGCCCTCGAACTCGATAGGCGCCTCCATGGCGAGCTTGACGCCGGGATCACCCAGGACAAATGGCACACCGACAAAATAGTAGGGGGTCAGCGCCCAGAAGCGTGGATTGGTTCCCACTTCGGCATCTGCGGGCGAAACCCAAGCCTGCTTGCCATCCCAGCCAAAGGAGACCTCTGGATTGCTTGTGAGTGTGTGGAGCGCGCGTGAGCTCCACAGGTCGATCGTCTGCGTTGTGTCGTTGGGCTTCTTGCCGCCCACAGGCATGTAATTAAAACGGAATTTGAGGTTTTTTCCCTCGTACCATTTCGCCAATCCTCCATGGGCTTCCATGCTCTCCCAGATCACCTTCCCAGCCGGGCTCGCCATCAATCTGGCCTGAGTCGCCGCAACCCGTGCGCCAACATCGTTGCTGGTCTGTGACGTGGCCTCTTCTGCTGGTTCTTTGCCTGATTCAGCGGCTGTGATGGGCGGTGTCGTATCCTCGGTTTGCTCAACCGGCATTTCAGCGGGTTTGGAACAGGCGGCGAGCAAAGAGACGATGAGGATAAGCAGATATGATTTCATGAAGCGATTCCGGTCGTAGTTGTTCGGCCGCTTTGATGATTTTAGACTCGGATTGGTTTCAAGAACACTGCTTCACCGAGTCCGAGCGCGGCCTTGGTTTGGGATATAAGAGGCTCGCAACCAACAAGAGTCGTTCACGGGCACGACCAATCTTGCGCGGTCGTTCAGCAATTCGACTGCAGCGATGGCCATGTCCAAACGTGAAATGTCGTTCTTTTCAGCATCCCACTTGAGGTTCCATTTTCCGTCTTCGGCCACCATCGTATCGCAAGATTGATTGGAGAGGACGGTAAAGAGATAACCGGCATCGTTAGGGCAAAACAGCGCTCCATCACTCAAGGGGAAGCAGGTGGGGCCATCGAGACGTACTTTGGGGCCAACCCGAAAATTATCTTCATAAAGATCAAAGAAATATCGAATGGGTCGATCAGCGATGCAATAGGCGACCAGATATTCTCCAAGTGGCGAACCATCATCGCCACGGTTTTCCGCCTTAAGAACAATCTTTTCCCAGACCAACCCATCATTTGAGTATTTGCCGTGCTCACATGCATAGGCAAAAAACTCGTTGAGGCTGCGAGGTTCTGGCGGCGGCGGAGTGGGCCGTGAACAGCCCATAAACACGAGCCCGGGTAAGAAGAATATTCCTGCTTTTTTGAATGGTGGTAGTCGCAAGAGCCGCCCTGCTTGTTCGTTTGACGTTCATGGGCGAATCGTGGCATTCCTGCTTTGACGCGTGCAATGATGTCGTCGCCAAGCTTACCGCATAGAGGGGGAGTCGTGAATTTCAAGAAGACACTTTGGATGGTGTCGATCGTCGTCGCACTTGCTGCTTGCGGGAGCGACACGTCACCTGCCGACCAAACAGTCGACGCGGGGACCGATTCGAGTGGCGTGGTTGCTGATGATTCGGGGACTCCAGATGGTTCCGGTCCCGAAGTGGTTTTTGTGGAGTCTGCCTGCACATTGGTGACAGAAGACCGCAACGAAGATGACATCACGGATTTGAGGATTTTGTATTATGGAAACATGACCACTCCTCAACGGATCGTGACCACTGCAAACGGTGTCACCAGGACGGTCGATCAAGATTCTGATGAGGACGGCCGACTGACTTTTTTACGCCTCGATAGAGACTCCGACGGAGTCGTCGATGCGACTCTAAGTTACACCTATGACGCACGCGGCGAGCTGCAGCATTTTGGCGTGAATACGGACTCTGACGCTGATTACGAATACATTTCAGCCACGGAAAGCACGCCTTCCGGTCAACCGCTTACCAGCATGGCCGACGGTGTCTTTAACTTCGATACGGGTGAGTTGGTGGAAGCTGCCGACGGCCGTCCCAATTATCTGCATGAGTGGACGTACAACGCGCAAAATCAATTTGTCCGATTCACCATTAAGTTTGATGGAAATGATACCATTCAATATGAGGAAACAAGGGGTTATGACGCGGACGGAAAAGTACTCTTGATCGAAAAAGATGGCGTAATTAACGACACTCTAGGCATTTACCAACGTGCGGACGGTGTCATTAATTTTAGACAGACGTTTCGATATGACGGCGCGGGAAACGAAGTGCGTTCGGAGATTGATGGTTTTCACGTATTTCTGCCGGCGAGCTATTATACTGAAGATGCAGATGGAGAGGCCGATTTTATCTCGACCAATAAGACGTTCGACTCAAATGGCAACGTAATCAGCTATTTGCTGGCTGGTCGCTTTGCGGTCGACGGTCAGTTTTCGCTCAAGACGCCAGGGTTTTTCGACCGATACGATCTTGAATGGGCGAAGGTCGGGAATGCGTGGCTGCGCACGAGGCTCAGTTTGGACGAGGAAAACAATGGGACAACCGACTTTGTTTTTGTCGAGGAGTATGATGACGGAGGACGCACCACAAGGCTCAAACAAGACGGCGTGATCGATCAGCGTGGACGGATTCTCACTCGATCCGATGGGCAATGGAATGATGTGACTGACCAGACCTTCACGGCCGGTGGAAATTTCTTGTCGTGGCAACGCGACATGGACGGCGATTCACAAGCCGATGTTGAGACATATTGGACGTGGATCGACACGCCAATGGGCGAACGCAGAACACTCTACGAGCAAGACGGCTCATTGCCCCGAACGTTTGAGGGCTATGAATATGGCGTGAGTGGTCAGGCAGATGGAATCGTCGATATTCGACGAGAAGACGCTTACGATGAGTTTGGCCGAACGATTTCGGTGAAGTCCTCAGAACCAGGCCGGCCGACATACACCCGGACCCTGGACTATGGTGAATGCGCGGATCTTGAGGCTCGTTAGGCGCTAGAAGCCGAAGTCATTTAGCGTGATGGTGTCGCTTTCGCATTTGAGCACAGCGGCTTCGACCATCATCTGCAGTTCGCGGACATTTCCTGGCCACGAATGTTCCAAAAATTTTTCCTGAACAGCATCGTCGAAGCGGTGGATAGTTTTGCCGTACCGTTTTGAATAATTCTTCAAAAACGTGCGTGCCAGAGGCAAAATATCGTCGTGACGTTCACGCAGAGACGGGACGCGGAAAATAGTCTCTTTCAAAATTAGGTAGAGGTCTCTGCGCAATTTATTGGAATCAACCAAATCCTCCAAATCGCGATGAGTGCTTGCGACAAGGCGGGCTCGGACGGGTCTTCCGACGGTGTCTCCGGCTCGACGGACTTCGGATTCCTTGAGCATTCGGACCAGTTTCCCCTGAATCATTGGGGATAATAATTCGATTTCTTCCAAGAAAACGGT
>JBFFMO010000336.1:0-5465 GCA_041554035.1 Allomicrovenator sp.
GCGCTCCACATCCGATGGTGGTTGGTGGGACGGCGCTGACTATGATTTTGCTGACGGTCCCCGTGCTGACGGTCCGGACCAGGATTTTTGCGTTCGTCCCATTTGCCATCCTGCTCTGGAGTATTTTCGGCGCGGCCGAGGATCCCAAGAAAGCCAGGTGGCTTTTTTTGAACGTGGTCAGCACGGCTTTTTGGGTCAACGTTCACGGCACATTCATTTTGGCTCCAGTCCTTCTGAGTGCCGCGACGCTGAGCATCATTGCTGAGCGAGTTCTAGGGACCCGAGAGCACTCCTGGCGCGAATTGGTTACGTGGATGTCGGCAACAGCCGCAACGGTCCTCAGCGTCGCTCTCTCGCCGTCTGGGCTCGGTGTTTACGACTACGTTCTCTTGCTTTCGGTCCGTTCGAACGTCTCGTCGTCTGTTTCGGAGTGGAGACCTCCTGCCATCGACGAGCCGATTGGCCAGTTCTTTTTCGTGGTGCTCTGCATTTCGGTCAGCTTGCTGGCGATGAAACGAAAGAATGTCCGGATTTTTGAGGCTCTTGTTTTTGCGGCCGGTGTTGTGCTGGCGAGTTCAGCCGTGCGCAGCATGTTCTGGTTCGCAATGGCTTCTGCAGTGGTGCTGGTTCCCCATGTCGCAGCCCTCGTTCCCAAGCAGGCGTCGGAGGCCAGACGAATCAACAGCCTGATTCTTCTGGTGTTCCTTGCCTTGGGTCTGCTGGTTCAACCTGGCCTATTGCACGGTGTGGCTGTTGAGGGTTCGACGCTGGGTCTCGCTCGGCGCAGCGGGGACGGCGCCCTCTACCTGGGGTACGAAAACGCCACAGGAGCGGCTGCAGCGATCAAGGCCCGATTGCCGCAAGAGCGGATCTTTCACGATCAGACTCTTGGCGGGCTGCTTGAATGGACGCTTGCCGATCAGGGCCCGCAACAGGTGGCGTTTGTTGACCAACGCATGGAGATGATCACAGACGAAGTGTGGTCAGATTACTTTGAGGCGTTGACGGGAGACGAGTGGCGAAGGGTCCTGAACCGTTGGGACGTCAATGTCGTCGTCGTCAGGTGTGATGAGCAGTGGCCGTTGGTTCAGCGTCTAAGCGCGGACTCGGAATGGGTAAGCGTCTACGCCGATGAAGTCCACTTGGTCTTTGTCCGTCGAGGCGACGCGCTCACTCGATGGCGCTCAAGACCCACCTAAACAGACCCCAGGCCATCAGCACGTAGATCAAGTCACCTGCTGCGATGGCTTGAATCCAGCCAAAAACGTCTGCAGGAGGGGCTCCCATCAGCAACATCGAGGTGGCTTTGACACCGCCGATGAAGAGCGGGATGGCCATCGGATAGAGCAGGATAGGGAGCATCACATCGCGCATCTGGCTGTGAACCATCATCGCGGCCACGAGGGTTCCCATGGCAGAAAACCCGATGCTTACGCCCACAACCAGCGCGACAAGCTCCGGATAACGGCCAGCAAGCTGCACATCGAACATAAGTGAGAGCAGGGGAATCAGCACCACCTCGAAGACAGCGATGAAGAGCAGGTTCACCAAGAATTTAGCGATAAAGAGGCTGTTTTCGCTGCCAGGAATCAACCCCAAAGCTCGCAGGCATCCACCCTGTCGTTCGACGTCAAAGGCGCGGGTGATCGCGAGCGTGCCAGTGAAGAGGATCGAGACCCACAAAATACCCGGATAGACGTAGGGGGTGATATTCATATCACTGCGGTAAAACCCGAAGGCGAACAACACCAAGAGCATGATGCTGAATGACACAGTCGTGGTCGTGATTTCACGGGTTCGCAGTTCGCGTCGAAGGTCTTTCAAGACGATCGACTTCACCTGCCCGAGGAGATTTGGCCGCATGATTTGCTCAGTCGTAGTGTGCCAGAAGACTATCTCGGTCCAGCATGGGGCCCAAGTATTTCACACGACCGCGTTCCAGCACGACCACTTGGTCCACCATCGCGTCGGGAAGATCAAGGTCGTGGGTGATCATGACCAGAATTCGTCCCTGTCGCTTCAGTTGGTCGAAGAGGTCGAGCATCGACTTTTGTCCGGCGGGATCCAAACCAGTCAACGGCTCGTCCAGAAGAACAAGGGGTGGGTTATGGAGTAGGGCGCGAGCGATGCTCAAACGCTGGCGCATGCCTCGAGAGTATTGCCGGACGAGCTGGTCGCCCGCATCTTCGAGGCCCACCCGTTGGAGCCATTTGGCGCAAGTCTGGCGCTCGACGCCGTACATGTCGGCAAAAAAGACGAGGTTCTCGATTCCGGTCAGATCGTCGTAAATCAGGCCTTCGTGTCCAACCCATCCAATATTTTGACGACCGCGCCGCGAGAACTCCTCGAGTTCGAGGTCTCCAAACTTCACGCTTCCCGAAGAAGGACGGTCAAGCGTGGCAAGAATATTGATGAGGGTGGTTTTGCCCGCGCCATTTGGGCCGAGGAGCACGGTCAGTGATCCACGGACAAATCGCATCGACACTCGGTGCAGGGCAAAGGTACGGCCGAAGGCTCGTGATACTTCATCCAGAACGATTTCGTTCATGCCGGGTCGTTGACGGTCGAGAGTTTCTTGAGGATCAACGCGAGACGTTCTTGCAGTCCGACCATGAGCGTGTCGTGCTCGTCTTGTGTGATCGACTGCGACTTAAGCTCGACACGTAATTGCACAAGTTGGTCGAGCAATTCATTTCGCTCCAACTCCAGTGCAGCCTTCAGGTCCTCAAGTCCGCCAGCACCTTGAACGCGCCGCGCTTCTCTGCGTCCCATGAGGCCGACAAAGAGTGCGGTGAGCAGTGCAAACCCGAGCACCACGAAAGGAACCCACGAGCGGTGATAGGGCAGGCCCTGCATCTTGAATCGAAGGGTATCTCCCTTTTTGGCGGCCTTGCCGGTGCCCCCGATAAACTCCATGTCGTCGCGCATGCCAAAAAGGCCTTTGCCCGATTCCATTTTGAAGCCAGGAGCGGCGAGTGTCACGCCATCGAGGCGAGGCAATTTCGGGAAACGCGTCTGAAGTGGAATCAAGATTTCCAGATTATTGACGTCGTATTCAAAGTCCTGCTCATAGACAAAATCTGGGGAATGGATCGCCATCGAGAAGCTGATCTGAATCGGCACTTTCTCGGCAGGATTCAAGGTCCCTTTCCAATACACGAACGAGTCGATGACCGTGGTCTGGCCCGATCCGCTTGCTCTAATTCCCTTGGCTTTGGTCGGAAGACGAATAGGAATGCCTCTTTCGAATTCTTCACCGGGCAACAAGCCGAGGTCCAACGCCACTTTCGAGGTGTTGGTCAGCATGTAAAACTGGGTGATGACGAGATAACCCTCCCAAGGCTCCACGACCGTCCGAACGCTTTCGAATTTCAGTCCCGAGAGGTCGATGCCTTTTTCGTAAACCGCGATGTCCAGATGAAGTGAATTCGAGGGGGGCACGGCCGCCGATTTGAACGTCAAACCGTGGTACGTGCTCGCTGCGTGGAGGCGAAGGCCTGACGACGCGAGTGTGTCTGGGAGTCCCTGAAACACTGCTGTCCCGTCTGCGTTGGTGACGGCGGTCCATTCCTGTGCGGGTTCGGGATCGGTGGGTTCAAACGGGCCTTTAGGCCTTGCGGCTCGAAGAAATACCACCGCGTTGGCCACCCCAGCTTCAGACAACCCGTCCGTAACTTTAACGGAGGCTTTCCAACCGGCCGGCTGATCGTTTGATGCGGGGACGGCGGGCGCGTTGTTGGTCTGGGCGCCGTTGGTCTGGGCGCCGTTGGTCTGGGTGCCGTTGGTCTGGGCGCCATTGGTCTGAGCATTGGCGAGTGATGCGCTTAGAGTTAACAGAATTACGAGTAACCATCTCATGCCGTTGCCTCCGATACCGATGTTGTGACTTCCAACACCGGAGTGCCGCATTGGCTGCAAAACTTGTCATCCAGTTCCAACGGACCGCCGCAACCTGAGCAGGGGGCTGCCCCTTCTTGGTCGGATCCCTTGGAGATCGGTTCATCGGATTCGTGCTCGGGCATTCTGCCCGCCTGCAATTCCGTGGGGACCTTGGACTCATCATTGTCAGCCAGGCCAGCTGTAGCTAAACGGGCTTGAACCTCGTCTTCGATGCTTTCTTGCCAACCGCGCCCGCCGTGGATGGCATCGAGCTCACGCATGACTCCAACGGCCTGTCGTTCGTAGCGCTTGCGAAACCGTTCGTAGTCTTCGTCGGCGATTTTGTTGGTTTGATGATCAAACTCCAACTCACGCAGTGACATAAGCAACGACGACTTCCTGGCAGCCAAGAGCTCAACCTGGCGGATTTCATCGTCCAGAAGATCGGTGCGAGCTTGGTCGCTTTTCGATGCCAAGAACGGCGCAACAGTCAGGTAGAGCGTGATGAATGCTGCGGCGACAGCCACAAAAATAATAATGAGGCCCATCGGATCAATTCACCGAACGAGTAACGGTTGGTATGTGATCCCATCTCAGAGCCGAGCCCCATGATGTCCACGACTCAAGTGCGAGCAGTCCGAGCGGGGCGAACGACATCATAATGATGCCCGCGACACCGGCAATTCGGGCGATCGACGCTGGCGACCATCGAGCGCGCTGCACGGCTTCACGGGTCGGCCACATCGCGATCATCGTTCCAAGACAGAGCAGAGCTCCACCAAACCAGAACCACCACGTGAACGGTCCGACAAAGACCTTGAACGCCGCGCGTTTTCCGGAGGGTTCGTAATTGACGAGTGCCACATAGAAATCTTCCATGGGCGAGGATCGGATATCGATCTCGCTGGTCGGCATATTCGGTGAGACGTGGAAAATCGCCTTGCCTGGATGAATCGTGTACTGGAACTCACCGCGTCGAACGACGTCGAGATCGGCGATGATCAACAGTTTATCCGGGTCGTTGCGCTCACGAAGGCCCTTATAGGTCATTTCGTAGTCGCCGATGGTCATGGTCTCGCCCTGAGCGATCGACACGTCCTTCTCGATTTTCAATGCGTTTCCAGCAAACGCGAGGAACGCACAGAGCATGGAGATATGAATGAGGTAGCCGCCGTAGCGTCGTCGTTGTTTCGAGACGAGCCCCATGATGGCCTTCACGGTCGATTCGGAGTGCATTCGCCGCCGAGCGCCTATGCCTCGGGCAAACTCTTCGATGATTGCCGCCAGAACAAATATGATCAGGGCGACGGCGATGATGCCGTAGGTCAGATCGTTGGGCGCGATCTCGACGCCCAGATATTGAGCACGGCCGTACCAGTAAGCCGCAAGGAGTGCTGGCGTAGCCACAACCATCGCGACGATGGGGATAATGAAATTTCGTTTGAAGTTTTTCAACGTCGCACGACGCCATGAAATCACCGTCCCGACTCCCATCAGAAACAACAAGATGAGGCCCATAGGGGCCATCCATCGGTTGAACCAGGTGGGTCCGATCGAGACTTCCTGACCAAAAAAGCCTTCTTTAA
>JBFFMO010000337.1:0-5464 GCA_041554035.1 Allomicrovenator sp.
CTGGTCTTTTTTCCAGGCCATGGCCGGGCGCATGGCAAGAGAAGCCGCAGTGGCAGCGCGTCCCAAGACGGCGAAGACCTCAAGCGCAGAACGACGCCCCTCAAGTCGGCGAACGACCCATGGTCCGACCGGAAGGCCGATGACCAGCCCGTCGGTGCGCCACAGCGCGCCGGCTGGCGTTTGCCAGGCCGGCTCGCCGAGCCTATCCAGGTGAATTTGAAACACGAGTTCCGAGGGCGTGAAAGCCCGGGAGGAAAGGGATCAGCCGGAGATGCACACGCCGACATTGGAGCCGCTTGGTTTGGCGCAGGCGCCGGTGCAGCAATCACCATCGGTGAGGCAAGTCGAGTTGATCGGGCGACATGGCGGTCCGCACACGTTGTTCTCGCAGCTGTTATTGCAGCAATCACTTCCGGTCGTGCAGGCTTCGCCGTCGAAGAGACAATCAGGGCAGCCTTCGTCGATGGCGTCATCGCAGTCGTTGTCGATGCCGTCGCAGATTTCTGGAGAACAATTCTCGCAGCCTTCGTCGATCACGCCGTCGCAGTTGTTGTCTTTGTAATCGCAGACTTCAACTTCTGGCGTACACGCTGTGGCACAACCGAGCGTGATCTTGAGCGGTGCGATGGCACCGTTGGGATCGAGGCCACGAAGAGTCGTGCAAGACGCGCCGTTGAGGGTGAGCGTCGTGGTCGCCGCTTCGAACGAGAAGCCATTGGCGGCTTCGCGTGCGACGGGCAGTCCGTTGACCTCGACCCAGATCTTGGAGGGGTCTTGAGGTGCAGGATTGAGCGTGTATGAGCAGGAGATTGAGGCCGTAGCGATATTTTTGACCGCGGTCACAAGCTGGTTCGTGCCGTTGGCAGTGTAGAACTTGTCTCCACCGACCGGAGGCGCGTCCGTGTTGCCCGCCGTTGCGATGGCGTTCAGGTTGGACTCAGCACCGCCGTAATTGAATCCGATCACGTAGACCGGGATACCTGCATTCGCGAAGGTCTGAGCCTCGGAGATTGAGCCATTGAGTCCGCCGCAATCGTTGGGGTCACCGTCCGTGATGAGGATGATGGCCTTGCTACGCAGTCCGTCCAACATGTCGCCGGCTTCGATGAGTCGGCTTTGTGAACGAATCGCCCCAAGTGCACCTGCGGTGGGCGTGCCGCCGCCTGGTGAAAGGTTTGCCCATGAAGCCTTGAGCGCTGCGGGTGTGTGCAGTCCCATGTTCAGTTTATGCTCCAATCCGGGACACGAGCCGGTCTGATAGGTCCCGAATCCGAAACGGACGTCGGTGGCCAGGCCTGGAGAATCGGCGATGGTGTTCATGGCGGCGACCGCCTGATTGATTCCGGTTTGGCCCATCGAGCCCGAACGGTCGAGCAGGATGTAAATATTGGGCTCGACGACTTGGAAGTCAGCGTCCTGATTGCCACAAATCATGCCGGCTGGGGTCGGCGAGCAGGAGTCGCCTTCGCCGTTCATGTCGGTGTCGGTCTGATCGTAGTTGGCAATGCCTGGGCAGTTATCACAGGCGTCGCCGATATGATCGCCGTCTGCGTCCGCCTGATCGGCATTCGAAAGGCCGCCGCAATTGTCGATGCGGTCGGCAACGCCGTCACCGTCATCGTCGCGATTGGCGTCGTAATAGGTCTCGGTCGAGTCCTCGTCACACGCGTCGCCGATTCCGTCACCATCCATGTCGGTCTGGATGAAGTTGGAGGCGTTTGGACAATTATCGCAAAGATCGCCCACGCCATCGCTATCGACGTCAGCCTGGTCCTGATTCGACACGCTCTTGCAGTTGTCGAAACGATCGAGGAAGCCATCCCCATCACCGTCCGCAAAGGGATCGCTGGAGCCATTATTGTCTCCAGAATCTCCGCCGGCATCAGCGTCGCCATTATTGTTGGTGCCGTTATTATCACCCGTCGTGATGCATCGGCCGCTGATTGGATCAACGGTTCCTGCACAATCCGTGGGCTTTTTTGCATCATCGGCTGAGCAAGAAAGCGCCATCGTAATGGCAAAAACCAAGGCGGTGGTTCGTTGAAGTGGCTTCATGTGTTTTTCTCCCAAATCGTTCAAGGCCGAACTATACCGGGCTAAGCACTCCCGCACAAATACTGGCTGCGCGCTTATGTGCTTTTCTTGAATACACCTGCACGCTAACTGATGCGGGTGGTGGTTTGAGGGCAGATTTATGACGTTTTGAAGACATCGTGCAGCAAAGGCGTTGCCGCCACACCATGTCGCGCCTATCTTCGAGGCATATTTTGGAACTTAGGAGAATCTCATGAGCATCTTGGTAGCCACTGACTTAGCCGACGCCTCTCTTCCTGCAGTCCACATGGGGGCCCTTTTTGCCGCCGCTCGGGGCACCGAATTGCGGCTCTTGCATGTCGTTGATTTCACCGGCGACGATAACGCATGGCGCGTCCTCTATGAGACCGCCGACGAGATTCAGGCCCACGCCACACAAGAGGCCACCGATGGCTTGGTTGCGCATTATAAGAATGCCGTGCCTGCCGAACACCAGCGTGCTTTCTCGTCGGTCGTTCGATTTGGGCGCCCGACAGATGGCGTCATGGCCGAAGCCACAAAAACGACGCCCGCAATGATCGTGGTGGGGACGGTGGGGCAGAGTTGGCTTCAGGACGTGTTTTTTGGTCGGACTGCAAATCAGCTGGTTCGGGAGTCGCATTTGCCGATCTTAGCTGTGCCGCCGGGTACCACGGTCGCCCCTCCAAAGAAGATTTTGGTGGCGGTGGACTTGAGTGAATGCGGAGATCGCGCATTGGTGCAGGCTAAGGAGCTGGCCACGCTTTTTGGCGCGACGCTTGAGCTGGTGCATGCCGTGGATGTGGACGCGCAGGCCGCTCCGCTCAGCGCTCTGGTTCCTCCGGTGCAATTGCGATTCGACGAGATCGTGGAGTCGCGCAAAGCCGGGATCGAAAAACGATTGAGCGAGCTGAAGATCGAGGGCGCCACGTTGCACATCGAGTTCGGTCGTCCCGACCGCGTGATCAAGGAAGCAACCGCGAAGCACGGCGCTGATCTCGTTGTGATGGGAACGCACAGTCGACAAGGGTTTTCGCGATTCTTCCTTGGGAGCACCGCTGAACGGGTGCTCCGTGCGACATCGGTACCGACTTTGGTCGTCTCGGCACCCAAATAAACGCGTTATCGGCCCAGTAGAATCAACGTGTTCGGGCCGATTGCGAAGTATAATGCCACCAAAACCACAACCGTCGCGAGGGTCCGATGAATCGTCCCTCGTGACGCGACGTGCGTTTCACGCAGTTGGCGTTTCAAAAGCACGTACGTGGTTCCAGCAAAAACAAAGTTCAGAATTGATCGCACGAGTTGCAGTTCAAATGGGGTCCACTTTGCGCCGAAGCCAAGGGTGACCGCGTAAGTGAGCAGAAGGACTGTTCCAGCGGCTCCTAGCAATGCAAACAACATCCTGGGACTGGGGCGCCATCGTGTCACATGCAGGGCGACCAGAAGCGTGCCGAGCGGGCCGAAAAAGAGTCCGGTATAGGCCACGATAATCGGCAGAATATTGAGTTCTTTGGATGGCCCAGGTTTCGCCGCGTCCGGAATTCCGGCCCGTCGACGAGCGGCTGTCCAGCTCGCCTCAAAGTCTTCCTGAGTCGTGAAGTCTTCTTCTTGATTCATTTCGTGAGATGAAAGAGGCGGTCGACGCCGACGCTCACGAAGACCTGATAGTCGTAAGCGACCTGATAATTTCCAGGCGCGCTTGCGGACTCGTAGTTGTCGAATCGATCGCGTGACGAAGCCGGGATATTCGGGTCGTACACGAAGCGGACATCGATCGGGACAATCCAATCGCTGAAGTCGATGTCAAAGCCCACATTGGCGCTGAGGCCAACATGCGTCACAGGCGTTGTGAAAAGTGGCTGCGGTGGCTCTGGGATATTTTCTTGGTCGACTTGAGACACACTTCCAAGTCCAAGCAGTAGCTCGGGTCCCAGCGAAATTCTGTATCCGATCGCATCGGTGTTTGCGCGCAAACCAATATGCAGGGGGGCGTGCAGAATATTCGATTTCAACGTCGCCGTGCGGCGTTGGTTCGTCGCCGGGGCTTCGGCTTTTCCGGTCGCAGAGTGCGCGACATAAAGTAGGTCGAGAGCCAGGTAGACGTCGCCGGCGCTGATTTTGGACAGAAAGAACATTCCTGCCAATCCTCCGCCTCCGCCAAAGCCTGTGAATGCGGCGCCACTGAGCAAAGTGGGGTCACCAGCCGCGTCGGTTGGGGCCGTTAGGACGCTGTAATTCGCGACACCACGCACGCCAAGACGGACGTCCGTCGTGTCCGCGGCGAGGGCCTGAGAGGCGCTCAAAGTGATCAATCCGGCGAGCATGGGCTTTATGATTTTCATCGATAATCTCCGTCCGACTGGCTGCGGGTCGTACACCTATTCATCCGAGTCCGCAACGTCATCGCGTTGGCTGCGCCACTGGGTCAGACGCTCTTTGATCGACGCTTCGTGGCCCTGATCCGAGGGCTTGTAATAGACCCGACCGTGAAGTTCGTCTGGCAGATAATGGTCGGGCACATAATTCCCCGCGAATTCGTGGGGATACTTGTAGCCCCGGCCCGCGCCTGTGCTTCGATCGAGCGCGGTGGGCGCGTTCACAATATGATTGGGAACGCCTGCTGCAGGGTTGGCGAGTACGTCCTTTCGGGCATCACGATAGGCTGTGATTACTGCGTTCGACTTGGGCGCACAGGCCAAATAGGTCGCGGCCTGAGTCATCGGCAGCGCGCCCTCCGGCATGCCCATCATCCGAAACGCGTCGGTCGCCGCCATGGCCACTTGCAGGGCATTTGGGTCGGCGTTGCCGATATCCTCGGACGCGAAAATCACCATGCGTCTCAGGATGAAAAGTGGGTCCTCGCCGGCCTCGATCATTCGAATCATGTAGTGCAGGGCGGCGTCAGGATCAGACCCGCGCATGCTCTTAATGAAGGCGCTGACGACTTTATAATGCTGTTCCCCAGCCTTGTCGTAGCGAATGATAGGGCGTTGAACGGCTTCCTCAATGTCTGCCACTTCAACCGATCTACGGCCTTGAGCCGCCACGGCTCGTGCGGCGACTTCCAGCGTATTTAATGCGGTTCGCGCGTCTCCACCCGCTGCGGCAAGAAGCGCCGATTCAGCGTCCCCGCTCAGGACAACCTCAAGCCTGCCCAGCCCGCGTATTTCGTCGGTCAACGCTCGTCGAGTCAGGGTCTGCAGGTCGCTTTCGGTGTGGCTTTCGAGGATCAGGACTTTCCCCCGCGAAAGCAGGGCGGCGTTGACCTCGAACGAAGGGTTTTCGGTCGTGGCGCCGATCAAAACCACGGTTCCACGTTCAACATGGGGCAAGAGCGCGTCTTGCTGCGACTTGTTGAAACGGTGGATCTCGTCCACAAAAAGGACGGTCGTTTGTTTGTAAAGAACGA
>JBFFMO010000338.1:0-5430 GCA_041554035.1 Allomicrovenator sp.
AAAATAATACAAACCCCAACAACAACACGAATAATACCGTGAATGATGTGGGCACGGATGCATCGGACGCCACCAATAATACGGTCGCAGACATGGGCAGCGACGACGGTTTGGACATGACCGACCCTGGCTGCCAAGACGAGTGCGCCGCGGGCGAGCAGGTTTGCTCTGAGTCATCTGGATACCAAACATGCGGGCAATACGACCTCGATGTCTGCTTGGAACTCTCGCCGATCATCGCGTGTGCCGTTGGGTATTCCTGCGAGACGGACCGATGTGTTCCTCCGTGCCGCGATGAATGCCCTGTGGGCGGGACGATTTGCGTCGACAACGACACGGTTGCCCATTGCGGCAACTTCGACGCTGATTTTTGCCGCGAGTCGGGCGCGCCCATCGATTGTGATGCGGGTGAGCGTTGTGAACAGGGGGCTTGCATTGATGCAGCGCTACCATGCAGCGATGAATGCACGACCGCCGGCGAGTCGATTTGTTTTGGTGACACGACCCGGGTGTGCGGAAATTTTGACAGCGACACCTGCCTCGATCTCGGCGCTCCTGTTTCGTGCGGTCTGGGGCAGCAATGCTCGGCCGGTCAATGCGTGAGCTTCTGCACCGATGAATGCTCCACCGCAGGCGAAACCGAGTGCGCAGGCGATGGCGTCCGCACCTGCGGCGATGCCAATAACGACGGATGTTTTGAATGGAGCCCGGTCGTGGGTTGTGCCGGTGGGACCTTCTGCTCTTCAGGCAGCTGCGTCGACACGTGCATCGATGAATGTGCAAACGCAGGGCAGTTCGTGTGTACGCCTGACGGTTCGGGCGTATCATCGTGTGGTCAGTACGACGGAGACCTTTGCCTGGACCGCTCCAGCGGCATTCCTTGCCCCGGCGGGTTCAGCTGCCAGGGCGGCCTTTGTGTCGCTTCATGCACCAACGACTGTACTCCCGGTGCTGCGCCACAATGTGCAACCACCGGCGAAGCTCTTCAGACGTGCGGTAATTACGACGCCGACCCCTGCTTCGAGTGGGGCGGAGACGTGACGTGCCCAGGCGGCGCGGCCTGTTCCGCAGGCTCGTGCCAGATTCCTTGCACCGACGAGTGCACGACAAATGGAACAGCGGTCTGTAATGCCACGAACACCGGTTTTTCGACCTGCGGTCAATGGGACGTGGACTCGTGTCTCGAGAATTCTCAAGAGACTGCGTGCCAGAACTACGAAGTGTGTAGCGCAGGCGCGTGTGAGCTTGGGCCTACACCAAACGCGATCGTGATCAACGAAATTTTGGTGAACAGCCCGGGTACGGACTCACAGAGCGGCAATATCTTGTTCATCGAACTTTTTGGCCCTGCAAACGTCAGCCTCGATGGCTATGTGATTGCGGGTGTGAATGGTTCGGACGGTGCTACGTACAACTCGATCACGCTGAATGGCGAAGTCATGGGCGCGGACGGCTATTTTGTGATCGCTCACCCAGCGAGCGCGCCAGAGCTTCTGGCACTCGCCGATTTGACCGACCCGAAGGTGGACTTCCAAAACGGCCCAGATTCGGTTCAGTTGCGTTGGCGCACACGTGTCGTGGACGCGATCGGTTACGGAACCTTCGGCGCCAATGACATCTTCGCGGGTGAAGGCACCGGGGTCGCCGCACCAAGCGAAGGGCAGAGTCTTTCGCGAAATGCTGCCCATGCCGACACCGATAACAACTCTGCTGACTTTTCAGCGCTGGCTGTACCGAGCCCTCGTGGCAACGTAGCGACTTGCATGGATGATTGTTCGATGAACGCAACGCGGTGCTCGGGCGCAAGTATCGAGTACTGCGGCAACTACGACGCCGACGCCTGCCTTGAGTGGGGCGGTGCCGCAGCATGTCCTGTGATGGGCGAGTCCTGTGTCGGCACGACGTGTCAGGCGCCTTGCAGCAATGAATGCCCTGCGATGGGTGATACCCAATGTCTTGGGCAGCAGGTTTCGACCTGCGGCAATTACGACGCGGATTCGTGCGTCGAGTGGTCCGTGGCTTCAAATTGCCCCGGCACACAGGTCTGTATCGCCAACGCATGTCAGGACCCCACCGCACCTGAGGTCGTTCTGATTTCGCCTCAGGGCACGATTCAGACGACTCAGGGAAATATCCATCGCATCCTGGCGGATGCCACACCTTATGTTGGTCGCCAGATCGCATCGGTGAAGTACTACGCCAACGGTGTTGAGCTTGGGACCACCACGGCGACGCCTCATGAGTTTTTCTACACGGTTCCGGCAAACCAACCCACGAATAGCCAGGTCACGATTCAAGCCAAGGCTCAAGACAGCCTGGGGCTGATTGGAAACTCCGGATTGGCCTACTTGGACGTCAAAAATGACACGCCATTGGCGACATTCACGGCGACGATCACAAACACCACGACGGTGACGGTGGACGGGTCAGCGGTTTCGGATACCGAAACAGCCGGCGCCAATCTGGAAGTGTGCTGGGATTGGAACGATGACGGTGTCTGCGAGACCGCTTACAGCACGACCAAGATCACGTCTCATGACTTTGGCGCTTCCGGAACCTACACCGTGCGCATGAAGGTTCGTGATGCCGTGGGTCAGACTGCTGAGACGACTCGTCAGGTCTCTTTTGCAGACATTCAGTACATCGGCGGGTCCGATGTCACGACGACGCTTTGGTACGGGACGATCATCGTCACGGGCGATATCAATATTCCGGCCAATAACACTCTGACCATCGCACCAGGCACCGATATCCTTTTCGTTTACGCCGATGTCGATGCTCCGGCCAATGTGGGTGATTACCGCATCACCGTCGCTGGAAACCTCGTAGTCAATGGCACCGCCGCTGACCCTGTGGTGTTCTCAGGTCAGAGCCAGACCGCGAAAAAGAAGGGTGGCTGGGATCGCATCGTCTTGACCGGCGCCGGATCGGTCATCAATCACGCCATCATCGAGTACGGCGATATCGGCCTTGAGGCCAAATCCAACGTGGTCTTGAATCATGTCGAGGTTCGACAGGCTGGCTCGGATTGTATCCGATTGGATAACGCAGATAACGCAGCACTGACCAACGTAACAACGCACGATTGTGCCAATGACGGCGTGGCTGTGCTGGGTGGATCGACGGGTGTGTCCATGGACCAACTTACGACTTTTGCAAATGGACAACATGGATTGAGCGAGACGGCCTCGTCGAGTGTCACGCTCACAAATTCATCCTTCGCGACGAATGGTGCCGACGGTATCAATGTATCGACGACCTCGACGTTGAACCTGTCTGAGTCGACTGTTGAAAACAACACCCGTGCCGGTCTCCAGATCTCGGGCAACAGCGGGGGAAGCATTCAGCACAATCAAATTCGCCAGAACGGCGCCGAAGGTGTGGGTCTGGTCACGGATTCGTCAGGAAACCCATCTGCGGTGATTCAGTACAACAACATCTACAGCAACGCCTCTGTTGGGTCGGCTGAATTTGGAACGGTGAATCCAGGGATTTCGGCGTCACAGACCTGTTGCTCGACCTCAACATCTTCCGTTTACACCGCACCAGTTGGTTCGGTTATTCGTCGGGTCTATGTGAACTTCAACGAGGGCACAGAATATGGCTCGTACGTCAGTGCAGCATTGCTCGACAACACTGGGGCGGTGATTCGAACCTTCACGAGTGACTTCGTGGGTTGGGTTTATGTTGCTGAGGGTGTGACTGGGATTCGGGTGCGTGTGACCGACACGGGATCTTCGAGCTCTACTGATACGATTTCGGCCACGAATCTCGAGTACGTGAGCACCACTGGCGATCGCGATGTTGTCGCGTCGGCCGAGTCAGGCACAGTCGACATGCGCTACAACTACCTTGGCACCTTCCCGAACGTTTTGGGTCGTGTCGCGATGGGGCGAACGAACGCGCTGAATCTTCACGGTTTTGTGGGTGTTCCGTTTGGGCCGACCTGGGATGTTGGCCCGTATAAAGCTGGGGATGTGGGTGGACAGACATGGTCGGGCACGATCTATGTGACAGGCGATGTGAGCATTCCGGCCAATGAGGTGCTGAGCATCGCGGCGGGTACTCAGGTTCTGTTTGTGAATCACGATCAGGACCTCGATATGGATGGTGATTTCAGCATCACCGCGACGGGTTCGATGGTCGTTAACGGTGCAGTCGCAAATGTTGTTCGGTTCGCCGGTTACGGTGCTATCGAAGCGGATATGTTCCAGACGATCAACTTGAACGGCAGCGGTGCCAACGCGAGTGCCTGGTCCGATGTTTTGGTGGAGAACGGAAAAACAAGTGTGACGCTTCGTGGTGGATCTGCTCTGACGCGTGTCGAAGCTCGCGGTGATGCCGGTCATGGTTTTCATGTTGCTTCCGGCGCAGGTGCAACACTCACGCGTTGCATCGCTGACGGCGCTGCGTCGGATGGCCTTCATGTAACGGGTGCTACAGGCGTTGTGGTCTCTCGCCTGACCACGCGCAACAACATGGGGGATGGCGTGGTTGTTGAGACAAACGCCACGCTGACGATGGAAGATTCTACGATCCGCGACAACGGCGGCCACGGCATTCGCGTGGATCGAGCATCTCCGTCACTGAATTATAACTTGATCACCTACAACGGTGGAGACGGTATCTATGTCGGTGGCCAATCCAGCCCGACGATTACGTACTCGGTCATCAAGTTCAATGATGGGGCGGGCGTGTCCGCATGGACAAGCTCCTCCGGCAGCGCGACACCAGTGGTGAACTACAATAATATTTATGCGAATGCGGTCACGGGAAATACCACTGTGACCACTGGAAATGCGGGGATCTCCGCCTCACAGACGTGTTGTTCAACAAGCACTTCGGGAGTCTACACAGCGCCCGCAGGGTCCACGATTCGTCGTGTTTACGTGAACTTCAATGAAGGGACAGAGTACGGATCGTATGTGAGTGCGGCGCTTCTGAATTCCAGCGGCGCTGTCGTGCGCACTTTTACAAGCGATTTTGTGGGTTGGGTGTACCTGCCTGATGGAGTAACCGGACTTCGTGTGAGAGTGACCGATACAGGGTCATCAAGTTCAACCGACACCATTGCAGCGCAACAACTTGAGCTCGTGGCAAGTGACCCCGCGTCGAGCTACGAATTCTATTCTGCAACTGAAACGGGGACTTCAAATGCGAAGTTCAACTACTGGACACCTGATATTGGCAACGTGCCCACGAAGATATATCAGCTGCGCCCCGGAGCCGTGGATTACACAGGTTTCACCGGTGCCGAATACCCCAGTGGCATGATCATGGCCATTGGACCGCGCCCCTGAATCGGACTTGCAGACCGACAAGCATGCCGGTAAACCCCGGCCATGCTTATTTTCTTAGATCTTGACGGGACCCTGATTGGTCCAAATGGAATGACACCCGCCGTGGGCGCTGCGATCGACGCAGCCCGAC
>JBFFMO010000339.1:0-5366 GCA_041554035.1 Allomicrovenator sp.
GGCCGAATCGCCGCTTCCGGCGGCAGAAGTGCTGCTGGGCGACATCATGAAGATGGATATCGGTGACATGACGGTGTGGCGAATCGTGGCAGCCATCGTCATCATGATGGCCGGCATCTTGATGCGCACGATCGTACTTGGGAAGTTGCTAAAACCGCTCGAGTTTTTGACGCGTCGCACGAAGACGACGGTGGCCGACACCTTTTTTGAGGACGTCCGAAAACCCCTGGGTTGGATCTTCAATCTTCTTGCCGTCTACTTTGCGCTCCTGGTTGTGCAGCTCCCCGAAACATTGATGGCCACCTCCGTACTGATTCTGCAAACGATGGGGACCGTTTTTGTGGCGTGGAGTGTGTTCATTCTGGTGGATGCCATCACCGAATATCTGTCAGAGCTGGCGGACCGCACTGATAATGTGCTGGACGACCATCTGGTCCCGCTGCTCAAGCGGGTGCTTCGTATCGTCGTGATTGCAGTCACCGTGATCACGGTTATCCAACAATGGGGATACGACGTTACGAGCTTGATTGCTGGGCTTGGAATTGGTGGGCTTGCGTTTGCGCTCGCCGCCCAGTCGACGCTCTCGAACTGGTTTGGGTCGTTCATGATTTTGACCGATAGGCCGTTTTTGGTGGGCGATTATGTGCGCTCGGAACATGGCGAAGGCGTCGTGAAAGATATCGGCATGCGCTCCACCAAGATTCTTAGCTTCGAAGATACGACCATCACCATTCCCAATTCAGACCTTGCCACCACGGCTGTCGAAAACCTTACGATGAACAAGTCGATGAACGTGAAACTGGAAATCGGAGTGATGTACTCAACGACACGTCCTCAGATGGAGAGCATCATTGCGAGTCTTAAGGAAGTGATTAGCGCGGACGAGGACGTTGATAGCGAGCGGATCTTGGTGTGTTTTAGCGGATTTGGGGACTCTTCTCTTAATATTTTAATTCATTGTTTTGTGGACACGTCTGATATGTGGACCTGGCATCTCATCCGTGAACGCCTGATGTTTAAGACCATGACCGTGGTTGAGGAGGGCGGTGGAAGTTTCGCGTTCCCAAGCCAGTCGGTGTATTTTGAGACCCCACTTTCGGTGACCGGTCAGGCCGGTTCTTAAACGCTGAACTAGCGATTACATCATGGGTCATTGCTTCAGATTTGCAGTAATCACCACGCTTTCGCCCGACCACAAAGTGAGGCTATCACCTGCAATCTCGTAAAGGTCGACTTGCCGAAGCGTCGTCATGAAGAGTTGTTCCTGTTTGTCGACGGGGTCGGCGCAGGCCATGCGGGTCATGCCACCTATGGTGATTTTTAGAGAAGCCCCTGTCGCCTCATAGGTGCCAAAAAAGCTGTTGCAACTGGCGTTGCCGGTGATGTTTCCGTCTTTGGCAAAAACAATGATGGGTTGGTGCTCATTGAGCATCACCATGTCGGCGACGACTTCAACGCTCCATTCTGCGCCCACTAGTGCAGTTTCAGGCGCGTTAGCTGCCGGCAGCTGGGTTTCTTCACTTGCTGGCTGAACGTCTGCACGTTCCGAAGTTGCAGCACAGCCGAGGCCAAGGCCGAGGGCGAATATTAGGAGGAGTGTTGATTTCATGGCCGCTTCGCTTGGATTTAATTACAGAAAAAAAGCCGCCCAAATTCAGGCGTTTTTTTGCTGTGTTCCAGTCTAATTTATTTCGGAAATTACGCGGCGTTGAAACGGGCATGGATTTAGAAGTTATTTACGGGGGATCCGCCCGTCTAGAGGCCAGGTGATCCCTTCCGCCGAGATTAAATGCGGGGTATGTCGCAATTCGAGCGACGTCAAACCGGCGGAGCCAGCTTTGGAGTCGGTCATGCGAAAACCTCGAAACGTCCTTCCAATCCGCGTGTTTTGTGCGGCGCTGCTCATCTCTGTCGTCACCGGATGTGCCTCGGACGACGACCTGAACGAAATCGGCTCGCCGGACAGCGGGATGACCACCGATGCGGCTCAGGCCGACACAGGCGTCGCACGGCCAGATTTGGCATCGCAGCCCGATCAAGGCGTTGCATCTCAGGAAGTTGGGCTGAATATCGCGTTCGACTTCCGCTTCGACCGCGCCGGCTTTTTTGGTTCGCCCGAAGCCCGTGGCGTGCTTGATGAAGCAGCGCGTCAGTGGGGCGTCTGGTTGCAGGATGATTTCGATACGATCGTCGCCGGCACCGTCGTCTACACCCGTGATCCTGAAGACACGACGCAGGAACCGTTTTTGGAAATCGAGAACGACATCGATGACGTCCTGGTCTTTGTCGGTAGCGCGCCTCGAGACGGTTCGATCGCTGGGTCCTCGGCCACGGCTGCGTTCCCGCCGGAGTCCGACGACCCGGTGCTTAGAGCTGCGCTTAAGGAACGATGGGAAAGCGCCGAAGACTTTGAGCCGTGGACAGCCTGGATGTCCTTCGACCCAGGTCGCACATGGTTCTTTGATCCTTCGCCCGAGACTAGCGACGATATCCCTGTAGGTTCCTCCGACGCGTTGAGTGTGACCTTGCACGAGCTCGGGCATATCTTGGGCTTTGCGCCGGGGCCTGCGTTTTCAGGCCACGTCGTCAACGGTGCGTTTGAAGGACCCAATGCCATGGCGGTCTACGGCGGTCCGGTGCCGCTCACGGCTGACAGGATTCATATCGCTGATGGAGTCACAATAGACGGCAAGGTTCCGGTGATGGCGACCTCTAAGCCGTCAGGTGTGCGCTACGAAATCACGCGTTTGGACCGCGCCATCCTTGCCGACATTGGTTACGAAGTGCCCTAAGCAATCCTGCCTTGTGTCGTGTGAAAGGCGCGGAATCGGATGCATCGATCGTCCAAAGGAGTGAGCATGAAACTGAACTGGATTATCGGCACAGCGCTTGTGGTTTTCGGATGCGGAGACACCACGGCAAAGAGTGGCAATGCCGTGACGAACAACGGTAGCGCGACGAATAACAATACGACGAATAATGGCCAGACCGCTTACGACCCCGGCTTGGCGCTGGACACACCATCCAACACCCTGAGCGACGAAGATCGAGCACGAATCTGCGCTGAACTCGGAGCGCTTACCGACGAGCTAGGGCTGTCGGATTCGGATTGTATCTTTGCTGCGTATGGCGCCGCCGAGGTCACGGAATCCATGGATACGGAGGTGCTTCGTCAGGCCTGCACCGAGCGCTTCGATAGGTGCGCGATGCAATCACTGGGACGCCCCGCAGGCGGCAACTTCTGCTCGCCAGTATCGAATTGTTCGGGGGCCGTGGAACAAGGAATCGCGTGCATTATCGATGCGGCCCAAGGGCAGATTATAGCTACATCGCCGCTGCCCAAATGTGACCAACTCACGTTCGATTCACTCGGTCAAATCCTGCAGATTCAGCTCCCGCCGTCCCCACCCTGTGCACAGTTCAACGCTACCTGCGATTGAACGTCCATGAACATGTCTGCGTGTGTGAAGATGGCGTTCGACTTTCGCTTTGCATGCTTCGCCGCAATCCCGTCGTAAACAGTGGCTATTCTGCGGGCAGCACGGCTTGAATGATGGGTTCGACCAGCTGGTCAATCAGGCGTTTTAGCGCAGCGTCGCTCGTCTTCGTCCACCGACCCGACCAGATCTCGATGCAGATGCCGTGGGTCACCACGCTTGCTCGCCAGGCCAACGCGTCGCGCTGCCGCGCGTCCAAGTCGGCATAGCGTTTTGAAGCCCCCAAATTTTTCGAGAAACTGGCGCGCAGTGCGGCCCAATCGGGCGGCGTGGGATGTCGATGTAGGAACAACGCCTCGTAGTATCTCGGGTGGTCCGCGGTGAACCGCGCCATGGCGAACGCTGCACCGCGGATCGGGTCCGCTTTTGTGGCTTCCGTTGCATCGATGGCGGCGAGTAGCTGCGTGATGATCGCGGTCACGACGGCGTCGCTGAGCGCTTGCATGTTCTGGAACGCCGCAGAAACGGGCGCGGTCGAACATCCCAACATGCTGGCGACGGTGCGCGCGCTCACGCCCTCTAGACCGTCGTTCTGGACGACCTCCAGGGCGGCTTCGAGTACGTTATCGGCGGTGTATCGTGTCTTTGGTGGCATTGCCGAAACCTAGCACACAGTGAAGAAGATGGCACGTGTTATGTGACGTGTGTCATTTAATGCTTGAAGCCTAATGTCTGTTACATTACACCTGTTGTCTAATGATTGAACGAACAACGGAGAACTCGATGACTGCAGCAATGAACCAAGAGCAGACGCCAGCACCCAACACCCACCTTGACGCAGCGCTGAACTTGCAGCGCAAGGCGGCCATCGTCGCTGGTGGCGCGGTCGATCATGCCGGTCGCGTGCGGGTGGTGCCGATCGAGGATTTTGACATGCAGAGGACGATCTTCGGCAGCCTAGAAGGCACGATCCAGCGGACCGTGATGCATGATAAGTTGGCAAAAGAGCCGGTTTGGAGTGACTTCGCCGCGAAGGCGGTTGAGTCAGCCTACGGCGAGGTGGTGGCGACGGAGCCTGAACCTGAGGTCAATCCGGACCTGATTTCGTTTATGCATGCGGAGTGTGATTTTTCGATGGAGCATGCCGACGGCACGTTCCTCGAGCACCTTTTATTCTGCCACAACTATGCGGCCCGCCACTACGCGGACTACTCGCCGAACGTCGCGCTGCTGCACTCGATCATGGGGACCGCAACGAACACGTTTGCCATGCCGGTCGAGAAGTTTGCGCCGCTCAGCGAGCGACTCTCTGACTTCGAGGCGCTGCAAATCGAGGCGTTTCCGTCCATCTTGAGGCTGTTTTACGATCAAGGACTGCTTAGTGAACTTACGGCTAATCTTCACCGGCTCGACGAGCTCGAAGAGGTTCACTGTTACCGAGTCATGGACAATAAACTGATTGTTCTGAATGCGGAGAACCTGTGGCATCAGCTGAACTATCATCTGATGCACTTCGTGGATTTCATGCCGTCGGCAAATTGGTGGATGCGCCGCAACGACCCGCTGCTCTTGATGTTCCAGCAGCTCTCGACGTTTTTGGACAAAGCAGGGCAGCGCCGCGCGCACGTGGACGTGACCTTCCCGACGGTCGCTAAGTCTCCGGTCGGGGAGCAGCCCTCGCTTGTGGGACGACTCTCGTCGGCCCTTCCTGCGTCGCTGACGGTGAAGTTGGCTCGAAAGACGATCCGAGGATACTCGCACCAAATTGGTCATAACCTAGGTTACCGCCTCGTCTGGCGGTGAAGCGTCGCTCGGTCTGAAACCTGAAAAAAGCCCAAAAAAAGGCCGCCCAGATGGGCGGCCTTTTTTCATGTCTATCTGCCGCGGATCGAATCACAACGCCTGAAACCCGACCACCTGAAACCCGAC
>JBFFMO010000340.1:0-5350 GCA_041554035.1 Allomicrovenator sp.
AAACGAGGTTTTGTCGGTCGAATCATCAACGGCTGACGGGCGACCAGCGCAGCATCTGCGGCCCCAAAATGCCCCGGGCCCCAAGAGACATTGGCCATCAATCGGTAACGCGTCAGATTATCCGGCACCTTTATCGGAGCCCGAACCACCCCATCTTGATCAGCTTCAAGAACCTCAAAAAACGCAGCAAGGGCCGAAAAATCGTTCCTGATATAAACGGGAGCGCCTGTGGGCGGCCCGCCTCCCCTTGGCGCCGATTTGGACAAGGCGGCGCGGCTTCGCATCGCGCCTCCAGGAGCCTGCGGCGAAGGCGGCATCACTCCCCCCGCGCCAAAAGACGCCGCTTCTGGCGGCATCGCGTTTGCCACCGAATCCATGGCCAAGTCGGCCGCGTGGCTTTCGAATTCACCCGGCGATTGCGCGCTGGGAATCGTCGTGCGTGATTCGTGTTCCCGAACATGTGCCCAAATCCGCGAATAGAGTGCCAGGGGGTCAGGCGTCGTGTAGCCGGCCAATGCCAAGACGCTCTCGTCGACCGCCCATAGCGTCACTTGAGCGCCAACAGCCGGGCTTCCATCGGGCAGTTTCACCTGAACCGAAACCACGGTTTCACCGCCGGGTTTGAGCTCGGGCTGAGCGGCAATAACGCTCGTCATCAGACGCCATGCCGCGCGATCAACCTTCAACTCCAACTCGCCGTTGGCTGCCGCTGCAACGCCCTGCCGTGCACCCACGACACACACATGAAACGTCGCCCCGGGGATCATTCCCGCGACAACGTCAACTTCAAGCGTATGTGTGCCATCGAACTCAAACGTAAATGTTTTCCGAATTTTCCCAGCGTATTCGAGCGTCGCGATGCCAGATCCGGTCGCAAAGGGCGGCACCAGAAGCAGCGCCGCGCGTTCTCCGACCAACCAATCTTCTTTCTGGGCCACGACCTCAAGGGTTTCGACGCCAATACGCGTGTCAGTTCGAATTTCTCCGGCCACCCAGACCGCGCGAAAGGTTTTGGCGAGTCGCCCTTTGGAGTCCGCTGATTTCAGCACCAGCGCGTAAGATCCGCCGGCAGGCGGTTTGATCGAAAATCGAATAGGGTCAGCTGCGGATAAAAGGCTGGCAGACTTAAGGATCTGGGGCGCACCGTCGGCGTCGGGCGCTTCCAGATGCACCTCGACCTGCCTTCCGGCCAGCGGTTTTCCCGTATCATCAACAACGATGACCTCACCGGCGATCTCCTGATCTTTTCCAAAAAATGCTTTGTCTAATTTCAGCCCCAAAAAGTCAGTCGACGGGTGCACCCAAACCGTCGAACGCCCCGCAACTGCTTGACGCTGAACATCAAACGCAAGCGCTTCGGCCGTGACTCGAATGGACTCGTCGGGCTCCAATCCCGTTACCACGACACCAAGCGTATGTGCCCCGTCGGCGTCCGTCCTGACTTCCCTTATTTCCGCGGCGAGTTCGGCAGAAGAAGGCCGAGAGCGGAAAAACCAGGGGCGCCATCTGGAGCGACCAAATTCAAAACCGGCCCAGCCCGGCGGAACAAATCCATCGCCGGTCTCGGCCCTGACCGACCACTTGAGCTCAGATCCACCAAGGGCTTCGCCCGTGTAATAAGCCGCCTTTGCATCGACCTTGAATTCCTCTCCGTCGACAAAACAGCGCTCAGAAACCGAGGTCGTCACTTCAAATTCGGGGCGACGAAACTCCTGAACCTGCACCGAAAACGTCGTCGTACCCAGGGCGTGGGTGATTTCCAGATGAAGGTGACCAGGCGTCGTCGTTTCTAAAATCGGCAATTCAAAACCAAAATCCCCGGCGGCGCTCAACAAAACTGTCCCTTGCCAGACTTCATTCCAATGGGCATCTCGAGCCAAAACTCTCAGCGGCGAGGTCGCAGGAAACCCGAGCACACCATCGGCATCGACGGTTCGCATCCAACCTTTGATACGGGCAATTTCTCCCGGTTTGTAGAGACCACGATCGCTAAAAACATGAAATCGAGGAGCTTCAACGTGTCGTGAATTCAGGTAGGTTGAGGGCTCCGCGATGCACCGGTCGTCGCCCTTTTCGACCAGAATCGCCTCGCTCGACGGCACCAATCCAAACCAGGCCATGCCGTTTTGGTCACTATGAGTCGCGATTGAACTCGACGTAATGGAGGCGTCACGAACCGGAGCCCCGTCGCAAAGCGTTGTGACCAATAAATGGGCATTTGAGTCATCGACAAGAGCACTTACACCAAGAGCTGTGCGTTGAACCCAATGCACGACCGAAGCCACCTGAGTACGCATCACCGCCTGTTTGACGCTTTCAATCGCGCCCAGTTTGGGTTTGACGACCACGATCAGGTGTTGCGAGCGCTCAAAATAGGACAACAAATCCAGGGGTATTTCGGTCCATTTCTGGGGGGTCTCGACCTCCACGATCTTTTCCACCAAAAGTTCACCGGGAGGTGTCGCCTCGCGCCACATCAACTCGCCAACCTTATCCCGGAACAAAGTAAAATGACCTGGATCGACGGCATAAACGCTCATCGATAAACGGCGGTATTCCAGACATTGAACCGTCATTTCAGTGGTGCCGTCCGTCGGAATCGTGACCAGCGCCCCACCCATCGAACGCAATTCCGGCTCTGCATTTCCCGTCGTAAATTTGAACGTCCGTTTACCCGTCAGCGGCTGGCCATGAACGTCCTTCGTTCCTTCTGGAAGGGTCAGCGTATACGTGGTTTTCGGGTCCCTCTGACCCGAAACAGTCAGGCGATTTCCCCAGCCATTGGCCTGAATCGGAAAAGCGGGTTCCACTTTAATTTCGGAATTTTTAAACGAATCAAAATCCACCGAATTGGTGAAAATAATCGTCCACGTGTACCCAGGCGGGTCACCCGATCCATCTGTTTTTTCTATAGAAAAAGCCCCGGCGGTCTCGACTTCAATTTGAAGAGGCTCGACCAAAGGCAGCGGCCCAGCGCCGCATGTCGCTCCCTTGGGAATTTCCAATTTAATTTTGCGCCCAGCCGGCAGCGGTGCCACGGGACGAAAGCTCAACCACGTTCCTTCACGCCAGTCTTGGGTTCGTTCGTCGAGTTCATCCGACATCTCAAAAACCACGTCGCTCTTCAATGACGCCAAAAGTCGCGCTGGATCCACGACCTGATCGAATCGGATCGTCATCGTTGGCCGAGTGCCCGGCGTCTTTGTGCCCGAAGGGGCTTCCATGATCTTCAATCGCGGCGTCGAGAAAGCGAAGGTTTTTGGATTCTGAAGGATATGGCCGTCAAAAGACGTGAGCTCAGGAATCGTGACCGAATACGTCGTGGAGCCGGCGAGCAGTTGCTCCTGAGGTTCAAACGCGATCGAGTACGTGTCTACCCAACGCCAACGCCCCAATGCGGGAGGGCTCAAAGTGATACCGAGGGAATCTAGGTCCTCTCCCAACCGCACCACCGGTCGCGAAAAAACGACCAGAATTTGATGAACCGGCGTCGAATCGCCCGACGGAGAAACATGCTCGACGGTCAGCAATTCAGACGAAATCTCGCGGGGGCGAGTCGACTCGACCGGGTCAAATACGGGTTGAATCACCGACTCGACCAGCGCCTTGGGCAGCGTGGCCGAACGCACATGAAACTCAGACACCTCTGGCGCCTTCAGCTCCTCCATTCCCGCAAAAAGGGTATCCACTTCGGCCTGTGTCAGGGCTTCGCCGCTGATCACCTGTGTAGGCATCAGGTCAGCCACTTCAGGGGACGCATCCCTGAGCCGAATAGAAATCCCTTTCGTTTCCATGAATCCTCCAGTATCGAGTGCTGAGTCGCAAGATAGCAGCATGGCGACGAAACACGCGAGCAGCATACGCCGCGGCACCAAGCGCTGGAACCGATATGGAAAAAAATCTGGAACTCCTGTGGGTGGCGCAACTTCGGTGGGTCGCACTCGCCGCGCATGTTTTTCTGGTTGTGGCGATCAGTGCGGCGACGGATCTG
This sequence comes from Allomicrovenator sp., assembly GCA_041554035.1. GTDB lineage: Bacteria > Myxococcota_A > Bradymonadia > Bradymonadales > Bradymonadaceae > JBFFMO01. Next base: position 3,992 of record JBFFMO010000340.1, read on the forward strand.
GAGGTCCCGATAGGCCCGCTGCTCCTGCTCTTGGCAGCAGGTGGAGCGTCAAATCTAGCGCTGCTGAAGGGCGCACGATCGAATCATCCGCGGGCGCTGATCGGGGTGGCGTTGGCGTTTGATATCGGCATCCTGACGATGGGGTTGCACCTGAGCGGCGGCCCGATGAACCCGTTTTCGTTCCTCTACGTGGTGCCCGTTGCGTTGGGCGCGGTCGTTTTGAGCGCTCGATCCACGGCACTCCTATGTCTTTTGTCGATCGGCGGCTACGGCCTGCTCTACGCGAGCACACCGCATGACAACATGCACCATCATGGATCGATGCAATTGCACCTCGAAGGCATGTGGGTCGCGATGTCGGCCTCGGCCCTTTTGGTCGCGTATTTTGTGGTGGCGCTGCAAAGGAAGCTGCATGAACGCGAATCCGAACTCGAAGAGGCGCGCAACCGCGCGGCGCGCTACGACAAGCTTGCAAGCCTCACGACTCTGGCCGCCGGAGCCGCCCACGAATTGGCCACGCCACTTTCTACGATCGCTGTGACCTCAAAAGAACTGGAAATCGCGCTGGAAGCGACTCCAGAGCTGGCGACCGAAGCCCGAATCATTCGTGAAGAAACCAAACGCTGCCGCTCCATCTTGCAGCGACTGTCTTCGCGCTCCGGCGAACAGCTTGGCGAGGCCAATCAGAGGGTCGAAATTCTGGCGCTGATGACAACTGCATTGGGCCGAGTATCAGCACCCAATAGAATCGAAATCCGTGGACCTGAACAGGTTCTCGATATTCCCGTCGAATCCATCACCGAATCCATCACCGCCCTGTTCCAAAACGCGCTTGATGCGTCTGATGACGCGGTCGAAGTCTCTTGGTCTCTAAATTCGGGTTTTGTGGAGATCCGCGTCAAAGACCGCGGACCGGGAGTTCCAGACGACGCACTCGAACGCCTTTTTGAGCCTTTTTACAGCACAAAAGACCATCCGAATCGCATGGGTCTTGGTCTGTTTGTCGCGCGGAAGGTTGCCGAAGAATTGGGCGGAACCCTTGTCATCAAAAACGAAGAAGAAGGCACGGTCGCGACCCTCAGAATCGTCATTCCCGAGGCGGCAACGCGTTGAGTTTCCGCTGAAGAGTTCGTCGATGGACCCCAAGTCTCCGAGCGGCCTCGGAGACATTTCCTGCACAGTCCGCGAGCACCCGCTGAATATGCTCCCACTCGGCCCGAGCTAGCGTGGGTGCCGTATAGTCTTGGGTCGCTTCTCCCAAAGGGCCTGAAATGCCGCGTTCAAGCGCCGCCAGCAGGTCGTCGGCATCGGCTGGTTTTTGAACATAATTTACCGCGCCCAATTTGACCGCATCGATGG
>JBFFMO010000341.1:0-5350 GCA_041554035.1 Allomicrovenator sp.
CTTTTCGAAGAATCCGCCCGTGCTCAACTCAAGCCCAACCACGTTTGCGACAATCGCTATGACTGTGATGATCAGGAATTCGGCACCGTGGTTTTTGACCGAAACTCGGTCGCCCTGGACGCCAAGAATCACTTGCTCCCTCCACGGACCTGAGAACGTCAGGTCGCCCACCAAGATCGCCTGCAACGCCGCCGTAACGAGTACGACCATCATGTTGGCCGTGATCGCGAGCAAGTTCAGCACGACCGACGTGCTCACGTTCAGCGCATACCAGGCACTGGCAAATCCGATGGCCCACGCGAGAAGCGTGGAAATAATGACCGTAATAACGAGAGTTCGCCGGGTCTTGGCGAACTTTCGAAAGAGACCGAGATCACTGATGTCTGTGGAGAAACGGAGCCGAGCCATGTGTTTGCCGTATGGGGGTCAAGAGAGTGACACTGACCAGAGGGCAATAGTTCCATCTAGTCGTCAAGGTCGTGCGACTCGTTTGGCAGCGCACGCTCCGTCGCGTTTTGGTCGATGGGCATGCGGTACTCTTCATTGATCCATCGCCCCAGGTCGACCATCTGGCAATGGTCGGAGCAGAATGGGAAATGGGGGTTGTCGGGCCGAAGTTCAATCGGCTTCCTACAAACCGGACATTTGGGCAGTCGTTTTTCAACCATCACACAGCCTTGCGATGCCCCGGTTTCCAAGTTTCGCTCATCAATGACGACATTGAGAGCTCCTGAGGATGGGGGTCATTTGAGTTTTCGAGTCGGAGAACGCCACGAGGGCAGACCTCTGCGCACATACCACAACCCACACATGATGCTCGAACGAAGGACTGGTTTTTTTGTGCATAGGCCCGAACGTCGATGCCCATCTCGCAATACTTGCTGCACATCCCGCAAGAGATGCACATGTTCTCTTTGACGGTGATACGAAATTTCCCAAACTTCTGGATCAGGCCCAGGAATGCAGCCATGGGGCAGAAGTTGCGACACCAAAGCCTCGTGCCACCGATGGGGTAGAGGCCAACCCCGACCACCCCAGACAGGATGCTGCCTACCAGCAACCCGTAGGCCTTCTGGACCGTCTTCGCGCTCTCCGCGAATTCGGGGTGTTTCGATCCCACGGCGTAGGAGACCACGACCATGGCCGTCGTCACGATCGCAAAGACCAACGTGATGTGAATCGAATACTTCTCGAATTTCCACGCCTTGTCGGATTTGCTCGACAGATGTCTCCACGGCTCGCCCAGGGTGTTGGCAAGTCCACCGCAGCCGCATACCCACGAGCAATACCAACGTTTCCCAAAGAAAAACGCCAGAATCGGCACCATCACCAATGACCCAAGAAGGGAGTACATGATGAAAGGGATGGGCATGTAGAGAATGCTGGCCGGGTAGAAATAATCGATCTTCAACGGCCAGAGGTAGCTGAAATAATAGCCAGGCTGGTCCATCATTTTCAGCATGATCGGAACAGAAAACGCGAAGGTGATTTGTGTGAACATCACCACGATCGTCCGGATCACCTGATAGCGATTATGGCGGTATTTGTAGATCATCCAGCCGCCACCGATCGAAATAGCGATGGTGTAGAGCGAGCCGTAGAGCGTCCATTTGCCTTCAAAGGGTTTCTTGTCGAAACCAAGCAAATGAACCAGAGGCTGCAATTGCTCGGTGAAATAGAGCAAAATGTAGAAAGTTAAGAAAACAGCGGAGAGAAACCAGGCAGTGATGCCGCGGTTTTTAACGTCGTGAAGAAACCAGCCTACCGGCCCACCGCTTTTCATAGTTCGATCTCCAACTCTTCAAACGATTCGATCTGGGCTCGTCCAAATTCAACGTCGAATTGCGCATCGCGCAGATGCTTCAAAACAAATTCCAGCGACCGACGCTCGTTAATCCACCTCTCCAAGATGTTGTGATTCCAACGGGAACCCAACATGTTGAACCCGATCACACATCCATCTTGATGCACGATTCGTTGAGAAATCATGCGGGTCTTGTGGCGCCGGTACAAAGAGGGGGTGCCAGTGGGGAGGTTAACCACCTTTCCGACGGTTGTGTATTCCACGTCAAAAAACTTTGACGAGTTGTAGAAGAGCGGACGCTCGTAAGCGACCTTGTCGCCCAGCATCGATAATGCGGCTTGTTGCCCATGAAGTTTTGCCGAATACCAAATGGTTTCGGTAAATGTCTCATGCTCGGCCACGATTTCGCAGCAGTCGCCGGCGGCGTAAACACCCGGTTGGTTCGTCTCAAATGCGGTGTTAACGCAAATGCTACGGCCTGTTTCTACCGGGGTCGTGGCAGCCTTGAGCCAGCCAAGGTCGGCGCCGACGCCAACGCAGATACCGAGCATCTGGCACGGAAGATCGTTGCCCTTGGTCGTGTGAATCGACCGAACGCGGCCACTCTCGTCGACGTCGATGCGCTCGATCTCTTCCTGCAATCGAAGATCCACGCCGTGCGCCTTCATGTGTTCGGCGATCACAGCTCCTTCTTCCTCACCCAGTGCCATGGGCCAGTACCACGGCTCGCGAACCAAGAATGTAACCTTCACGCCATGGTGCAAAAGGCATTCGACCAACTCAATGCCGATCAAACCTCCGCCCACCACCACAGCTTCGTTCGTGCTCGGTGTGAGGCGCTCGCAGCTGTCCAGGTCGTTCATCGAGACGAAATGAACCAGTCCGTCTTTGACATCGTCCAGACCTGGCCACGGGAATTTACGGGGACTTGCCCCGGTCGCTAGAAGCAGACGATCAAAGGCGATCGATGACCCATCGTTAAGGGTGACCGTCTTTGCATTGGCGTCGATGTCTTTGACGCGGCCGCGCACCCGTTCGATGTTCTGCGCATCGTAAGACGAGCGCTCGAACGGCTCGAGGTCTTTTCTCTGCATCATGTCCATGAATGCGTACATCAAGGCCGTGCGCGAAAAGAAGTAGTCGGTCTCATCGGAAATTACGATGATTCGAGCTTCTTCCGGGGCACGCCTTTGTCGAATCGTCATGGCGGCTTCAATGCCTGCCACTCCGTTCCCAACGATTACGTAGGTTGTCATAGCGCTCTTAAATATAGGTTGCGCACCATGATGCCCCCAGAAGCCCCAATGTTTCAATTTTCTTGAGTAAAAAGGTGTGAAGGCTTGACACTGCCCGAAAACGGGGTACAACGCCTACCTTCAGAAGCTAGTGGGGCACGTGCGCGAAAATATTGCGTACGACGAGGCCCCGAAACGAAAATCGGAATGAATCCGTTCTCGAACGGAAAAAAAATCCTCAAGGAGAAATCCATGAAGCAAACGCTTAAACTGTTCCTCCTCGGCCTCTTGACCGCTGGCGCTATGACCGGCTGTGACAAAGCTAAGGACGATGCAACCACGACAACCGCAGCTCAGACAGCAGCTCAAACTGCTGCACAGGTCGAAGCACCTGTGACTGCAGCTCAGACAGCAGCTCAAACTGCTGCTCAGACTGCTGCTCAGGCACCTGACAAAGAACTGTTCATCAAAGCAGCTTTCGAAGTCACATGTGTTCGAGCCAAAGTCGCTGACACCGAAACTCAGAAGGCAATTCTGACCGAAGTGTTCGCACGCTACGGCTTCACGGAAGAGTCTTTCGGTCTTGCTGAGACCGCACTTGCTGCAGAAACAACCGTGCAGGAAGCCATCAAAGCCAAGATGGAAGCTTGTACCCCAGAGCTCGCTGCTAAGCTTAAAGAAGCTGGCGCCGACGCAGCGGGTACTACCGCAGCTGCTGACGACACCAAAGTCGTCAAAAAGCCTGCTAAGCCTGCAGTTGCTGCTGGCAAGTACAAAGGCGCAGTCAGCGGTGGCGGTCTTGAAGACGCTGAAATCGAAATCACTGTCAAAGACGACATGACGATTTACGCGAAGTTTGCCGGCAAACGAGAAGGCAAAAAGGTCATCATCCCTATGAAGGGTTCGATCGCCAAGGACGGAGCATTTGATCTCAGCGGAGAAAAAGGTCCGAACAAGATCTCCGCAACAGGCCGAATCAAAGAAAATACGGCTAACGGCAAGATCACCGGCACCATCAACGCCAAGGGCCTGAGCGTCACGTTCAACGCCAAGAGCTGATCTGGTGTTTTGAATTGAAGGGCCGCCCGTTGGGCGGCTTTTTTGTTTCTTGTAAGTGGCGGACACCTGCAAAGTTGTCGGTCGAGATATCGTGGTGTATCGTACGCAGCGATTGGCGTCACGACCGCATGGAAATTGAGTTTGCCTTATTGGTAGACGGGCGGTCACCACTCCAATCATCGCGATGAGGAGCGTTGGATGAAATTTTGCACGACATGTGGCCGTAACTTTGCGGACGATATTGAGAGTTGTCCGCATGACAGCACTCCGTTGTTCTATATGGGTGGTGAGCCGGGTCCTGTGGCCCAAGCCGATGCCGAACCCGAGGATTCAGACTTGGCCATCGAAGCGGCCGGCGTTAGCGCCGAGCTCGATGCTGCGGAAGCATCGGAACCTTCGGTGGAAAGCGATCTCCAAGAGCCTTCGGATTCAGTCGATGCGCCAGTTGCATCGGAGGAAGCCGACGACGACGTCGAGCAGGACGAAGTCGACGGGGATGTCGTTGACGACGATTCCGAAGAGCCCGTCGCAGATATTTCTGCCGATGAGGAAGATGACGACGATGCGTTTGAACAAGACGAAGCTCCGTCGATGCAGATTCAGGGCTCGATTGCCTCGACCATCGCGGATCTTGGCGGCTTGACCGAAGAGCAGTCGGCGTTGTCGCTCGATCGTGAAGTCGACATCAGCGAAGAGAGGAATCCAGACCTCCTTGCACCCGTGACTCACACCAAGAAGAGTGGTGGCGGCGGCGGTATGATCGCCATCATCGTCCTACTCCTGGTCCTCGGTGGAGCAGGGTATTATTTCATGGTTATGAAGCCGGCCGAGGACGAAGCGGCACGTTTGAAGGTCGAACAGGAAGCCGCTCAAGTGCAGAAAGCAGCGGATGAAAAACTTGCCGCGACTGCGTCTGAAGCGGTCGAGGAGATCAGAGCGGTGGTCCCCGATGCCGGCAACGCAGATGCCGATTCAGCTGATGCGGCTGATGCGGGGCAAACAGCAGCTCAAATTGAGCCCGCTGTGGTGGAAGCCGTGGTTCGTAAACCGAAAGTTCGCACCAAGCCTGTGGACAAACCTGCTGATAAACCTGCTGATAAACCTGCTGATAAGCCGGTGGACGAACCTGCAGACAAGCCGGTCGACAAACCTGCAGATAAGCCGGTGGACAAACCCGCGGATAAGCCGGTCGACAAACCCGCTGACAAACCCAAGGTCGAGGCAAAAGAGCCGACCGCCGAGGACTTGTTGA
>JBFFMO010000342.1:0-5344 GCA_041554035.1 Allomicrovenator sp.
ATAGCGACTGGCGTGCAAGAAGGCCACTGCCTCAGCGGCAGAGTCTTCGCGGTACCCATTACGAGAAATCAGGTTCGCGAGCGTGCTCTCGGCCTGCTTTCGTTCTGCGGTCGGAATTCGCTCTTTGTCGCCGTGGAAAAACTCCAGGAGCGTCTCCATGATTCGCCGAGTTTGTTTTTCGCGTTCTTCGAAAAAGCCTCGTTTCATCGCAGCGAAGTAGTTCGGAAACACCCGTTGGTAATCAACACGCACACCCGGATGATCGATAGAGTAGGCAGCGATCGAAGAGATCACGTTATTTCGAAAGTCCTTGGGCGAGACCTCGTCGATGCCCATAAGCTCTTCGGTTTCACTCATGAACTTCTCGTCGGGATCGACTTGCGACGACGTTGCGCGGTTGAAGACTTTCTCTCCCTTCATTTGCTGGCTGACGTGGTCGATATACCGAGCGAAAAGTTCCGTATACTGCGTCGATTCCACCAGACCCATCGCGTCCAAAATATCGGAATCCAAGCGATCCAGGTACTTCTCGCGAACGGTCTGGATGAAGTTTTCGTGCCGATAATAGTCGCCGTCAGGCGACATCTGCAGAAACGGAAACACGCTTGGGTCGCTGACCAAAAGCTCAAGTTCTTCAAACACGGCCAGCGGCGAAATACCTGCATGACGCCGTTTGCTTGATGAATTCAAGAGGACGGCTTTCATTTCGCGCGGGCTCGCACCGTAACGCCCTTCGAATTCAGACCCGCCATCGCCTTCGTCCATCATTTCGGGGACCGCAGCCAGCAGCTCGCGCGCACGGTCCTGAGGCACCCATTCTGGTACCAGTCCGGTGGCATAAAGTTCGGCTTTTTCGAGCGGCGAAATCCGAGTCACCACCTCTCTTAGCGAGGTCGGGTACTTGTCCGGGTTGGGGCGCGTCAGTCGAGTCAGGACGGCCCAAAGTGCGGCCACATACGTCGTATGAGGCGCCACATGGTCGATGCTTGGCACACCCTCAAGTTGGTCGGAATAGATTTCTTCTTCAATCTGGAAATCGGTCAGGTAGGGCACCCTGACCAACTCGACGCGGCCCTTAAACGACACGTAATCCGCCGTCTGTTTGTAGGCGTCCAAATAGTCTTCATTGGCCGTGGCGATGAGCACGGTGTCCAGATGAAGAATACGGTGTTCAAGCGAAACCGTGCCTTTCTCGCTCGTCGTAAGCAGGTATTTGTTGAGGTCCGGGTGGCGTTTGAACATGTCGTCGTAGGCCACGATTCCCCGGTTTCCGTCGACAAGATCCCCAAACGGTTCAAAAAGTGTCTGGTTTTGGAGCATGGTCGGAAGCGCCGAAATACTGCGGTCTGCAGTCAACTGACGCAGTCCTGCGTCAACACGCATCTGCGGTTCCACAGTCACGGCGCCCACTCGATATCGTCTCGAGATGTACAAACGTTCGACCTGAACGTGTTTCATCACGCGTTCGAGATCTCCTCCATAAGCGTTCATCAGGGAATCAAAGATTTGCCGGCCGGTATGGCTCAACGATCCCCTTCGAATATGTTCGCTGAGATTTGAGAGATCCGAGTCGAACATCCCGTCAAGGAAGGTTGCGCGTTGTTTCTCGGGCAGCAACAAAAGTGGGTGGTCGTTCAGATCGCTTCGTATCCGCGCATCGACCTGCGTCTCCTCAAGATAAGCGTAGGTTTCGAGGCCTTCGGGATCCGACCCTTTTGTCGCCGTTCCGCCAAATCCTATGGAACTTCCCGACGCCAACTTCGCATTCGGAAACACCCAGTTGAAGCGGTACATCGCGCCGTCTTCGGTCGTTGAGTAGTGTTCGAGCGCCCGCATCATCGTCTCGACGATCGTGCTCTTTGCACTGCCATTGGGGCCGTGAAGCATGATGAGTTTATTGACGCGACCCTGCCGGGCAAAATTATCCAAGAGTCCAAAGATGGTCTCCTGAACGCGCTCGTGTCCGATCACGCGCGACCTGCGCCCTTCCTCGAACTCCGCGTCAAAGAGTGTGAACCTCTCGACGTCGCCGCCCACGCTTTCACGCGTGTTTTTTCCGTAATACAGGAACGCGTCGCGCAGGTATTCCACGCTGCTTCTGGCATGCCTCGTGGGATTTTCGCCCACCATCGCCAGAAACTCCGGGAAACTCATGATCGGACGATGGGCCTGAAAGTCTTCCTGCGAAGCCTTGGCGAGGGCCTTCAAGACGTTTTTCGATTTACTCATATCAATGCGCCTCGATCGTGAAGACGATCTCCTGATGCAAAAAATTATGGCATGCGTCTGGATTGCAAATGCTCAACCTTCCGGTCGCTTTGACGTCGTGAGTTCCCGCCGTCGCACTGACAGCATTGAAGGGAATCTTGGCAAGCCCGCTCGTTAATGTCATTTCTGACTTCTCGACCAAGGGCGGCGTCACTGTCACGCCCGGCGCGTCCAACACCTCGAATTTCCAAGGGTACTCTTCGTTGATCTTCCAACCTCGAGCCGGCTTGATTTCGAAACCGGCACTGATCGGTATCCCGATCGCGCCCGTCGCTTTGGACGCTTGGACTGTATAAAACTCGGATGGATCGGCCGATTCGGTGCGAGGTTGGATTTGAACCTCTTTTTCACAACCGCAAATCAGGACCAGGATCGCTATCCCCGCAAACGATTTCATCAGGACCTCCGTAGGGTGCGGCAACATAACACACCTTTCTTTGCACACCAGCCAGTGTCGCTTACACGTTTCGTGTCGCCCCGACTGTGTTATGTTGGACGGAAGATTTTTCAAAGTGTTAATTCAAGCAGAGCAAAAACGTGAACGGTTCGGATAATAAACCGGCCAACATGCCGTTTGATATTCCTGAGGATGATGAAGACGACGAAGTCTTTTCGAGCGTCCTCCCTTCAGGAGCAGTGCCCAGGATGACTCCGTCGGGTGGCTTGCCCTCGGTATCAAGACCTATCTCAGTTCAACCGCTCGCGTCGTTGACTGTGCTGAGCGGCAGTACGCCTCAGACGGTCCATGTCGAAACATCGCCTTTCCAGGTGGGACGAGGCAGTGGCGACCTTGAACTTGATGACCCCTACATCTCTCCGCTGCATGTCCAGCTTCGTGCGGTTCGTTCAACTCTTCTCCTTGAAGACCTGAACTCTCGTAACGGCGTCTTTTTGCGGATTGCAGATGAGCTCGCGCTTGAGGACTTCGATGAGATCGCGATCGGTCATCAACGGCTGATTTTCCGGACCTCTTGGGACTATCCGACGCATTCCAATCAGCCCTACCAGGACAACACTCTGGGGATGGGTGGAGACGCGCCGGTGGACGCGTTGAGGCTCGTGGGCGTGCTGAACTCTGGCACCATTGCCCGGATTTATCCGATTACGGGGCGACACAGCCTTGGCACAGAGGCCGACTTTGTGGTGGAGTCCGATCACGCCGTGTCACCGCAGCATGCGTTGATTGAACGGCGGGCTGGAAAATGTTTTATCAAAGACCTCGAAAGTGAATACGGAACCTTCATCAGAATTCACGACCCGGTCGAACTCCTTGAGGGCGACTGCTTCTTGGTCGGTCGGACACGTATTTCAGTGTCTTACTAGCGCGTTTTTGGCGCTCACTTTTGGCGGGTGCGCAAGCCTCTCGCCGCCGGCAGCCGATCGGGCTGTCTCCTCCACCATTGCTGTTTCCGCCCCCATGGACACTGACGTCATCGGCGAACTTGCTTTGCTCGACGACGGCACCTGGTCTTACGTCTCCGATCTCCCCTTGCCCGCCAAGACTGGCGGCCTGCTCCTGCTGAAGGACGCTGAGTCTGGAGAGCGGCACGTTTTTGGAGTCGCGAAGGTCACCGGTTGGGGAGCGCTGTTGGGACGCCTGGATCGCCATCCGATTTCCACCCGCCTTCGCGGGTCGTTTGGGCCCGCAGATGCGGCCCTTTGTAATGGCAAGGCGGACCAGAGAACCTGCCTCGACAACGCACCCAAGGGGACTTGGTTTTCGGTCTTCGAAACGCATGACGGGGCTTTGGCCTTTGAAAACGGGGTTCCCGCGCGAGTCGCAAGAGTACGTTCGGGTGATCCCGGCTCTGATCTTTGGACAAAAGAAGCGGATGAATGGGTGGCGATTTCTGATGGGGTCGCTCCGCCCTCGCCTGCCCTTAGGGTCGGCCTGGAAAGCGGCTGCTCCGCTCCAAAAACCGATTTCTTCGCCCTCAGCGCCCCGATGCCGGGCAACCATCCCCTCCAAGTTGAAAACCAAGCTTATGAATATGCGGTTGATGCGTTCGTTGGATGCAAGAACGGCCGCTTTCAGGTGGCGATCCCAAGCGCGGCACGACCTCGTTTGAGCGCCTCTGATATTCGCCTGCGGACTCATCCTGTGCTCGTCGTGGGCCTGGTCGACATCGTGGGCTCTCTCAACGACGTTGGCCGTTTTGCTGCGATGGTCGGTGTGGGCGATTTTGACGGAGCCGGCCTGCTTCTTCTGAAGTTGGCCCCTAAGAACCCACGTCTTGCATTGCAGGGCGCCGAGATTCTTGCAGCTTCCGGGCGGCCAGACGAGGCGCTCGCCGTGGCCTATCTGGCCACGAAGACTGCCTGGAACCGAGATGCCGATTTCTATTGGGTTTACCTGCGGGCGCGGGTCGCATTGGCGTTGGGAAATGAAGCAGGTTTCGTCGAAAGATGGTCGCGATTGCCCGATATGGCCCAGCGACTCGAGAATAACGGCGTTTATGGATGGGTCGTGTGGCAGGCATTCGAAGCCGAAACCCGAGGCGCGGCTGAGTACAAAACCTACGACGAGTCGCTGGCGGGCCGAGAGCTTTCGAAATGGCGGTCATTATTGAGGTTGGTGAGCGCGATCCACACGCATTCTGAAACCGATATCGCGTCATTTTTGGTGGGCAATCCAGACGCAAAATCGCTCTCGAAAGCGCTTCGAGGCGAAGACGTCGCCAAGGCGGGAGACGGACCTCTCGATGTGTATGGGCGGCTCTGGTCCGAGGGTGTTCGTGGGGACCTGACGCGAGTGGGCGGATCGGCGTTTCGGCCCGGATACACTTATCGTCCCGGGGATATCAGTGGCTTCGAGTTGCTGAACTTGAACAAAATTGGTGGCCAGTCTGTGACGGTCGACGAATTGAAACCGTCTTTGCGCTGCGACGCTCCTGAATTGCCCGCGACAAATGGGCTTGGCCTGGATGCGGTCGCGGTTTGGGCGTTGACGATTGGGCGCACGGCATCTTGCAAGAGTCCCGCAGATCTCCTTCAGGTCGTCGGTGGGCTGTCTGAAGAAAACCGGATGGCAACACGCGGATTTGTGTCGGTGCTTTTTGAACAATCACTCGCCTCG
>JBFFMO010000343.1:0-5337 GCA_041554035.1 Allomicrovenator sp.
ATCTTCGAACCGGCGGGCACGCTGGAGGTAAGCCAGACGTTGCCGCCGATGATGGAATCAGCTCCTACGACCGTGTCCCCGCCCAAGATCGTGGTTCCAGCGTAAACGGTCACGCGGTCTTCAAGGGTCGGATGTCGTTTTGCGGGAAGGATACGATTCGGCTCGGGTTTCACCGAGAGTGCTCCCAGCGTCACGCCCTGATAAATCTTGGCGTCGGTGCCAATATGCGTGGTGGCGCCGATCACGACTCCGGTGCCGTGGTCGATGAAACACCGCTCACCGATCGTTGCGCCCGGGTGGATATCGATTCCGGTCCTCGTGTGCGCAAACTCGGACAGAATGCGCGGGATCATGGGCACACCCTGTCTAAATAGATGGTTGGCGACTCGATGGGCTGTGAGCGCCAAAATTCCGGGGTACGAGAACACAACTTCCTCGACGCTTTGTGCCGCGGGGTCGTTGGTGAACGCGGCCACCACATCGCCATGAAGCTGACGTCGGATTTCCGGCAGGGCCTCCAAGAGCAGATAGACCGTGTCTCGGCACCAGCTTTGTGCACGTTGGTCGTCCGGCGCTTTATCGCGGTCCTGCCACATGGCAGCGCGATGGATCTGCTCGCAAAGAATCTCCTGGGCGGGCATCAGGTGCTCGGCCAGCGCCATGCGAAGGTTCTGTTTTTCAAGGCGTCGGGTGCTGAAATAGCCCAGAAAGAAGAGGTGCTGTAGGTGAGTGAAGGCGTCGATCACCGCACGTCGATTGGGCAGGGCCCATGTCTCGAGGCTGTTGATCTCTTCGTTGCCATCGTAACTCTCGACCAGGCGGTCGAGTACGGTTTCTAAGGAGCGCGTTTGGTCATCCATTACTGATTCCACGACAAAAGATACCCTGACGATGTTTGTACGCCTCGATGGGTTTCAACGGAAGGCTCTTGCCCTTCGTCTTCCCGCGCTTGGACAACCTTGGTAGACTCCCGGGTTCAATCGAGAGGCCGAAATGCATGAACACAACGCAAACACACAAGGTCGCGACGCACTCTTGGCGTGGCAACAAGCCCACCCATCAAACGCCTACACCGCCGATGCGTATTTCCGTCGAGTCCTGACGCACCATGCGGGACCTCGGATTGACCGTATCGAAGCCGACCTGATTCGATTCGGGGAAGAAGTCGCAGGGCCAGTGGACGCCGCTGTCCGAGAGAATAACCTGCACACGAACCTTCCTCGCCTGGAGCGTTATTCGGGGCTTGGTGTGCGGACCGAAGAGATCGTTCATCACCCGACCTACCATGAGGCAGGACGCTTCATTTATGGCTCAGGCGTGATGGAAGCTTATGCCGAACATCCCAACCACCTTGGCGCGCTGGCTCGGTTCTACGTGTCTTCGTATAACGGAGAAGCCGGCCATAACTGCCCCTTAGCGTGCACGGCTGGCGTGATTCGGGTGATCCAGGAATTGGGATCGGACGAGCTTCGACAGCGCTATTTGCAGCGCCTTTTGGACCGCAATTACGATCGCCATTATGAGGGCGCTCAATTTTTGACCGAGGTCCAGGGCGGCAGTGACGTGGGCGCAAACGCGACACGTGCCGTGAAATCTTCGGACGGAAAATGGCGGATTTTTGGTGAAAAATGGTTCTGCTCAAATATCGACGCCGACCTCTTCCTGATGACCGCTCGCATCGAAAATGACAGCAAATCGTGGCCTGGGACTGCGGGCCTTGGTCTATTCTTGGTGCCACGAGACCAGGACGACGGCCGCGTGAATGAATTCAAGGTACGTCGTCTAAAAGACAAATTGGGCACACGTTCCATGGCGAGCGGCGAAGCCGACTTTGAGGGCGCGCTGGCCTATCATATGGGCGACATCGGAGAAGGGTTCAAGAATATGATGGCTCTGGTCATCAACACCTCGCGCATCTACAACGCGGTAGGCTGCGCGGGCGTGGCGCGTCGCGCGTTTGTGACGGCACAAACCTACGCCAAACATCGTGTGGCATTCGGTTCCGCGATCATCGAATACCCGCTTGTTCAAGAGCATCTGGCGGATATGCGCGCCGACCTTGAGTCGATGACCTCATCCACGTTTTACCTGGTCGCGTTGCAGGACCGAATCGAAGCAGGTGAGGCTACCGCCGCCGAAAAAGGCTTTCAGCGCTTGGCTGTAAATCTGAACAAAATGGCCACGGCCAAGGTGTCCAGACAGATGGTCGTCGACGCGATCGAAGTGCTGGGAGGCAATGGCGCGATCGAGTCATTCTCGGTGCTTCCTCGGCTGCTACGAGACGCGATCGTTTATGAAAACTGGGAAGGAACCCATAATACTCTGCTGATGCAGATGTATCGCGACATGGCCAAATACAAGGTCCAAGACGCCTTCCTTGCCGAATTAAAACGACTCGCCCTGGGAGGCTCGCAGACGCAGAGTGCCGAGCTTATCTCGCAGATCGATGATTTTTCGGGGCGTTTGTCCGAAGTTTTAGAGATGCCGTCAGAGATAAGTCCGGTTTTCCTAAAACCGCTGATGGACCAGTTGGCGTGTTTGATGAACGCTGCCATTCGACTGGCCGAGCCTAAAGATCTTATGGCGCCGCATTTTGAAGACTCTTACACGCATTATGTAGATTCTAGAATTCATCCGAATCGAAGCAGAGATCAGCACTATTTCGAGCGAATTGGTCGCCTGGCGAGGGGCTGATTTTGCGCGATCATTTCTGGTTTGGCCTGATCTTATGTTTGTGTTTTGGGTGCACGGATGCGCCTCTGGGCGAGGAAAATACCACGATTGGACTTCCTGATGACAGGGATGGCGACGGTCTCACAGACGCCGCTGAGGCTGGACTTGGCACGGATCCCGATAATCCAGATTCGGACGGAGATGGGCGAATCGATGGGGTCGAGGTGGAGCTGGGAACCAAGCCGACGATGGCGGATTCCAGCTGTGTCGAAGATACGTATTCGGCGGATTTGCGGACACGTCCGGTGGACGTGATTTTTGTTTTGGATAATTCGGGTTCGATGCGCGAAGAAATCGAGAGCGTCGAGACGAATATCAATACAAATTTCGCTCAAATCATGGACGATGCTGGCCTCGATTACCGCGTCATCATGGTGTCAAAACATGGCGAAGGCACTCCATTTGATTCCGATATTTGTGTCGCTGCGCCGCTCTCGGCTAGCACCTGTGATCCCGTTCCGGCCCAGCCCGCCAACACTTCACGGTTTTTCCATTACGATACCGAGATATCTTCGGACGATTCCTTTGGCGAAGTTCTGTCGACCTATAATCGGGCGGATCGACACGGTTTTACGGCGACGGGATGGTCGGAGTGGCTGCGTGACGATGCGTTCAAAGTATTTATCGAATTTTCGGACGACGAACCCTCGTCGCCCGGCGCCGAGTCGTTTGATCAGCAGCTTTTGGGGCTTCAGCCCTCCAAATTTGGGACGCCCGGCAATCGAAACTATATCTGGCATAGTGTAGTTGGGATTTATCCCAAAGACGACGCCACGGCCGCTTATCAGGCAAACGAGCCGCTTCAGCCTTTGCAGTGTTCAACGGCGGAAAAACCAGGGGTTGAATACCAGAAATTGAGCATCGTGACGGGCGGTCTGCGTTATCCGGTGTGCAATTTCGAAAATTACGATGCGGTGTTTCGTGCTGCGGCGATCAAGACGGTCGAGGACTCGGATATCGATTGTTCGCTCCGGCTTCCGCTCGCACCTTCGGGCCAGAAAGTCTTGCTCGATAAGTCGGCATTGCAGTTGACCGACGATTCAGGCGTGCGCCGTTTGATTCGTCGAGTCGAGTCTTCGGCTGAATGCGGAACGGATAATTTTTACGTGACCCCAAATTCGATCGAGTTATGCCCGGCACTTTGCGGTGTCGTCGAAGGGCTGCAACGTGGGACGATGACGGTGTACTCAGAGTGCACGGTTCAGACCTGTGATAATACCTCGCAGGAAATCTGTTCGGACGGAATCGATAATGATTGTGATGGCTTTACCGATCGAGGTGATCTCGAGTGTTATCTCTGAGTCGTCTGAGTCCGTGTATCGGTGTTTTTGGCACGATGCGTGCCAAATTTGGGTCTATAAGGTAGGGCATGGGTATCTGGGGACAGCTCGATATACGCATTGATCCGTGGGACGCGGATTATGGAGCGTCGACAGGATTTGAGGGTTTTGCCGAAGACGACACGCGTCTGGAACTCGACCTCGAAGTGCAAGAGTGGTGCGCCATCGGCGCACAAGATGAGGTTGCACCGGAAAGATGGGTTTTCATCGACGGCATCCGTCGCATCGATGCGCGTGTCGTCGCCTTAAAACCTGACGGAGAGCTTCTTTACGGTTTATTTGGAACCTATGGCGTTGGCGCAGTCGGAATCGCTCATGGTAGGGCCACGATCGACGTGGAAGAAGTCGACAGAGTGATCGTGACCGGGTGCGGCGAACTTGGTGCGGATGTGATTCAGGTCATGAAAAACGTGGTGTATCGACCCGTTTCAACCCCAAGTACTGACCCAGATGGTCCGCTGGTCCGTCTTCAGACCGAAATGCGGCTGGCCGAGGCTCGTTTAGCGAAGGCGTCGCTTGAATCCGACGCCTTGGTGGTGTCGGATGGGCCTTTGGCTCATAAAGACCTTGGTGCGGGGGTCGTCGGGTACGTAAAACGAATTTTTGATCCCTATTTGCCACGGGCTCACGCACCGTTTTTGGCAAGCCTTCCGGCGAAACATCGCACCCCGGTATTTGCGATTCATGGCGGGAACCATTCACGGTTCGCGTGGTTTTTACGCCTGTCGGAACCCGCCAAGGGTCATTCACCCTACGCGGGCGTTGTGCGGCTTGAAGTGGATGGGAGCATCGGGATTACCGAGGCCGTTCGCCTGGCAAATTTAACGACGCTTTTTCTGCCCAAGCTTGCTTCAAGCAGGACCTTTGATCCACGTGCGCCGCAGAACCTGATACCAGTGGGTGCATTGGAGACTCATTTGAGACATTTGTTGGGAGACCCGACGTTGATACGAAGAGCGATTGAGTCCAAAATTTCGGAGGGGATCCATGAGTGATAAAAAAGAAGCCGTTGGCGTAGTCATAGGCGCCAAAGATGCTACGCCATTGGAGTTTTGGATTGGTGTCGCCGATGGGCATCAGATCGAACTCGACGACGTGATTCGGGTGGATTCTCATACTGCAGATGGCGAAGTTCTGGCGTTTTACGGAACTGTGGATGAGGTGCGTAAACGCTACGAAGGCGCGACGTTTGACACCGATGCTTTCCGCCATGCCGAGGGCACCCTTCCCGTCGAAATTTCCTACGCCGCCCATGTGCAGGTGA
>JBFFMO010000344.1:0-5304 GCA_041554035.1 Allomicrovenator sp.
CCAGCGAATTCGATCGGCAGATAGAATCGGGAGCCACCACAGCGGCTTTTGGGCGGCGAACCTCGCAGTTCATCAACCTCGGTGCCTACGAGCACCTGCAGGAGATCCCGCAACAAGAGGCTGCTCCTCCCGCTCGGCAGTCGCGCAAACGGTTCATTGCGCTGGGATTCGTCGTGTCCGTGATGGGTGGACTTTTGGCGATGTACTCGATGCAGCCGGACGAACCGCCACCCAAACCCGACCCCGCCCCGGCCATGCGGCTCGCGTCCGAGCGCATCGAAACAGGTATCGAAATCAGCGCACAGACCTCCGCCGAAGCTCACAGTGAGGGGGCAGCGGAAGTGATCGCTCGACAATTTGCGATCATGGCGACGTCGATGGCGCTCACCGAAGAGCAGCCTGAGCCGACGCCTCCAACACGCACAAAATCTGTGACCAAGAGTGCCGCCACGCCTCCAAATGCGCTGCTCAGCGTTCGCACGAGCTCCAGTGTCGAAAAACGGGCATCGAAATATTCCCGTCAGCTCAAAGCCTGTTACGCCCTTCGTGAAGACATGACGGCGCCCGGCGAGTTTGGCTTTCGCTTTCGCATCCTTCCTGACGGGTTGGTTGATAATGTGGAAGTCTTGCGGGCTTCTCCGGACAGTGCCGCGATTCGAACCTGCATCGAAGCCAAAATCGGCTCCTGGAAATTTGCCGTATCGGACACGGGCAGTGGCGTGACCTACCACGAACGTACGGTGAAATTCTCGTTTGGAACTCAATGAAACGTTCGGTTCATGTTGTGGGGGCCGCGATCGTTCGCGAGGGTCTGATTCTTTGCGCGAAGCGTTCCATGGACATGGTGCTTCCTGGCAAATGGGAGTTCCCGGGCGGAAAATTAGAGGCCGGCGAATCGCCTGAGGAAGCCCTGCGACGCGAAATCTTGGAGGAGTTGAGTGTGGAGGTGCGAGTCGACCGCTTTGTTGCGCGCGGCATGCAGTCCAACGCCAAGGTCGATGTCGTGTTGGATATCTACATTTGCCACCTGATCAGCGGCGAACCTCGGGCCGAAGAGCATGACGAGCTGCGCTGGCTGGCCCCCAAAGACCTTGGTGGACTCGACTGGGCCGTCGCGGACCTTCCGGCGGTCGACGCGATTCAATCAAGGCCCGAATCGTTCACTTGATTTCGGGGCCCCGTGCGTCCTTCCATTTGAACGTGTCCCCAAACCAAGCCTGTGAGTCCCAGGTTCCGTCTTTGACGTAGAACATCATGACCACACCGTCCACACACGCGGCGCCCATGCGTCCGTCTGGACTCACGCTCAGACCACAGGTTGGGCCGGCTGGCAGCGGTTTTTCCCATTGGATTTCCCCGGTCTCCGTGCTGCGCAATTTCAGAGTATTTGACGACATCTCAACGAATTCACCGCGAAGATGCTCGTTGGTCGCGGCCCAATCCGCGCGAGCGTTCTTGGACCACGCCTGATAGGTCGCGGGCTCCAATTTTCCGACCTTGAGTTGGCCGGCGCGCGAAACAGCCACGATGTCGTTGCCCGAGGCAGAGAGCGCCTTGATGGCCCCGTCGAGCTTCATGACCTGACGTGTTCTGCCAGGCGCTGAGGACGACCAGAATGAAATCACACCGTCAGCCGTGGCCATGATCAACGCCCCTTGGGGCAAAGCCGCCATGGGTCCACTCAAGGGGTCAAACTCAACATTAAAATCCGATCCCTGCCGATTCAGATAGGATGCCAGATTCTCGTCTTCGCCTTGTTTGACGAACGCTTCGGCCTGCCCCCAAATCCTGAGTTTGCCGCCGGCTTCGCTCACGTAGAGCGAGAATGCATCCGGGGCGAAATTCGCAGACTCGATCACCGGCACAGAGTTCATGTTCAACGCCAGCACGCCCTTTCGGTCCACGACACGGCCTGGAGTCGTCCGAATCACCAGATAGCGCCCGTCGGGTGACATCGTGATGACTTCAAATCCATCCGCAGGTTTGTCGACCTCGGCCTTGCGCGAGAGCACCGCCAGCGACGCGATCTGGCCGTCACTTGTTCCCAGATGCAGCGTATTGTCGAGGTTGTAGGCCATATACGAAATGCGCGACCGATGACCTGCGGGCAGTTCCAGTTTCTCGGGGATATCACCAGCCATGGTTGGACCCGCCTCAAGCGAGGTCTCGCTCATCGTCCCATCCGCGTTCTGAGTCTGAGTGGGGCCCACCGATGATGCGCCGCAAGCACCCGTCATCACGAATAAGCCCAACGACAACAAGCGAGCGTGCGCACTGAACGCGCCACTTAGGGCTGCACGATTCAACATAGATTTTCTCCGAGACTTTGGTCGCACCTAGGATACGCCGTAATACGGCGTGATCGCAATGTCAGCGACGCATGGAAATGAGTAGAGCGTCGACCGCGTCAGCGTGTTCCTGAGTGCTTTGAGTAAGCCCTTGGAACGCGGCTGCCATCTGCAAAGAGGTCTCAAGGTCGGTGTGAACCGTCTTGTAAAGCAGGGCTTTTGCCAGGGCGAGAGCCTTGGGCGGCAAGATCGCCATCTCTTGCGCGACTTCGAACGAACGCGCCATCAAACGCTCAGGCTCGACGACCTCGTTGACCAATCCCATGGCAAGCGCTTGTCGAGCGGTGATGACACGCGAGGTCAAAATGAGCTCCAGGGCCTTGGGAAACCCGACGGCACGGGCCAAAAGGTACGCGCTGCCGTCGCCTGGAATCAGACCGATCTGCGTAAAGGTCGCGCCCATTTTGGCGGCCTCAGCGGCAATCCGGATATCACAATTCAATGCGAGCCCCAGACCTGCACCAATCGCAGCGCCGTTCATCGCCGCAATCACGGGTTTTTCAAACGATTGAAATCGTCGAGTGACCTGCTGCAGACCCAAGCGATATTTTGTTCGAAGTTCAGGCGGATCGCCCGCAAACATTCCTGTTCGCTCTTGCATCGCCTTGAGGTCGCCGCCTGCAGAAAACGCCGTGCCGGCGCCGGTGATGATCACGACTCGCACATCGTCGTCGGCCTCGGCCACATCAAGCCCGGCCAAAAGCGCGTCCTTCAACTCATTGGAGTAGGCGTTTCGCGCTTCGGGGCGGTTCAAGGTGAGCGTCAGAACATGATCGGCTTTTTCGAGCAGAATATCGTCGTTATTCAAGTGGACTCCCATCCTTTAAGGCTTCACGTCTTCTTGGATGACTTCTTTCTTTTCGATGATGACCGGACCGTCACCGGACACGGGTTTGCCCTCGACCTCGATGATCGTGAACTCCACGCGTCGATTCTGGTCTCGACCGCCCGAGGTCTTGTTATCGGCAACGGGCACGGTCTCACCAAACCCCTTAGCGACGACGTTTTCGGGCTTGGCACCTTGGGCAAGCAAGTAGGTCCTTACGGCTTCCGCTCGAGCCTGAGAAAGCTCAAGGTTGAACTCGTCTTTTCCGCGGTCATCGGTGTGACCTTCCACTTGAAGTTTGGTGATTTGCGGATTGGCCTTCAGCAGCTGAGCGACCTGATTCAAGAGGCCAAACGAGCGGGACTTGATCGTGTCCTTGCCGGTATCGAAGAAGACTTTCTCAAGGATCTCGATCTTGGTCTTCGTGATGCGAACCTTGGAAGCGCCCTTATCGGGACATCCATCTTCATCCTCAAAGCCGTTGATGACCTCGGCCTCAAGCGGACACTTATCGTCGGCATCCAGGACGCCGTCTCGGTCGTTGTCGGGATCAGGACATCCATCTTCGTCCTGAAATCCGTCCATGTCTTCGGCGGCCATTGGGCACTTATCGCTCAGGTCTGGGATTCCGTCGTGGTCGTTATCGAGGTCAGGACATCCATCTTCGTCCTGAAATCCGTCGATATCTTCGGCGTCGGTTGGGCATTGATCGACATCATCAAGGATGCCGTCAGAGTCCTTATCGTAAGTCGGGCAACCCTTATCTTCGGGCAAACCAGCCTCGATCGGACACGCGTCCTCAGTGTCCAGAACGCCGTCTTCGTCGTTGTCGGGATCAGGACATCCATCTTCGTCCTGAAATGCGTCGAAGTCTTCGGCTTGATCGGCGCAGGCATCGGCCGTATCGGCGATTCCGTCGAGATCGTTGTCCTCATCCGGGCAACCGTCGAGGTCTTCAAAGCCATCGATATCTTCTGCCAAATCGGGGCATTGATCGTCGGAGTCCATGATGCCGTCGCGGTCGCGGTCGGTTGTGAGCGGTGTGAAGGCAACGCTTGCAAAGGCACGAAAAAGAGGTGCCCCGACATCGCCATTTAGACCGGCTCCGCCACCCAATTGGAAAACCCACTGGTCGTCACGCACGTATTGAAAACCACCCGTGGCTTCCATCGGCGAGGTGCTCTTTTCGTCAGTCTTGAGGAACGTATTGTTGGGGTCACGGTCATCTTCGGTCTGCAGGTCGCCAAAATACGATCCGATCAAAGACAGGCCTTCGACTCCAAGAGGAACACGCAAGCCCGCGCCGTATCGAACGACGTCATCAATCACGATATTTTGGGCTCGCCGTTCATCGCGGAACGCGTAAGCCGCATTCAACGCGATGGCAAAGCCGTTGGCATGATGCCAATCAAGCACAGCGCGAGGTTCGAATCGTGAAGCGCCGTCGGTGTTTAAGTCCGAACCCGTAGGCAGGCTCAGCAGTGGCACCACCGCAAAACCAAGGCCACCGGTATCATCGGGATCAAGGAGCGTGAATTTTGGGACCACTCGCACATCGCCAAGCGCCATCGAATCCAGATTTTCACCGGGCAAACCGACGGCTCCCAAATCATCGCCAGATTGGTAGGCAACCAGAGGTGCAACAAACCCAATATCGATCCACCCCAGCAGGCCAATGGCCCCCGAGAGTTCAACCTTGAGTTGGGAATCAACGAGATTAAGGGTCTGACCGCCGCTGTCCAACGAGAGGGTGCCGTCCACATAATGCGCAAACGCACCGATATGGCCCTGACCGTGTCCCAAGGTCTTGCTCGTGGCGATATTCAGGATGTTGAGCCCCTGTGAGGGCATCGGTTCAAAGCGTTCGACTTGGAACTGCGATGAATCCTGTGCAGCAACACCAGACGCGGACAAACAAATCGCACAGGCGAACGAACTTCCCAAACCCCATCGCAAGCTCATGCGATTCTCCTCATCTCAATTTTCTTGGACGGCGCGAGACTATACGCGGACCCCGAGGGCCGCAAGCTTTGAAAGATCAATCGCTTGCCTCAGAATCGTCGTTGGTGATGTCGATCCCGTACTTTTCGAGTTTGTAGTAAAGCGCGCTGGCCTTGATACCGAGCAGTC
>JBFFMO010000345.1:0-5298 GCA_041554035.1 Allomicrovenator sp.
ACGGGCGAGCGAGAAACGCTTGTAGAACATGAGTCGCAACGAGGTCGCTTCGATGTAGTCGTCGGGAATATAGGCCTCGATCCGCAAATTGACCTCGGGCTCGACGTCGTTTTCGTGAAGGTTTCCACGAAGGTCGTTCACCGTTTCCTCAAGAAGCTCATTGTAGAGGTCGAGTCCGACGGCTGATACGTGTCCAGATTGATCGTCGGACAGAAGGTTTCCAGACCCGCGAATCTCCAGGTCATAAGTGGCGACCTGAAACCCGCTGCCAAGCTCGGTATGGGTTTGAATGACTTCCAGGCGCTTCTCGGCGTCCTTATTCAGTTTATCTTTCGCGGGGATCAACATGTAGGCGTAGGCCCGTTCCTTGCCGCGACCCACACGTCCTCGAAGCTGATAAAGCTGTGAGAGGCCGAACATGTCAGCGCGATTGATGATGATCGTGTTCGCGTTGGGGATATCCAGCCCGCTCTCGATGATGGTTGAGGCCAACAATACGTTGGTCTCACCGCGAACGTACGCGACCATGACCTCTTCGAGTTTGTTTTCGTTCATCTGCCCATGGGCCACACGCACGCGTGCTTCGGGCACGAGGTCCGAGATGTGTTCTCGCATCTCCTCGATCGTTTGAACCCGGTTATGAACGAAGAAGACCTGACCACCACGTGAAAGCTCACGAATGATGGCTTCTCGGATGATCCCGTCGTTGAAACGTGCCAGATGAGTTCGCACCGAGAGGCGGTCATGAGGCGGGGTCGCGATGATCGAAAGATCGCGAATACCCAGCAGGCTCATCTGCAACGTGCGTGGAATCGGCGTGGCGGTGAGCGTCAGGCAATCGATATTGGCCCGCATCTGCTTGATCTGCTCCTTATGAGTCACACCAAAGCGCTGTTCTTCGTCCACAACCAGAAGCCGCAGGTCGCGGAATTCGACGCTTTTGCCCAGCAGCCGATGCGTACCGATCAGAATATCGACTTTGCCGTGACGCGTGGCCTCGATGATGTCTTTCGATTCTTTGGTGGTCCGGAATCGGTTCAGTGATTCGACGCGCACACCAAAGGGTTCACAGCGTTTTCGAAACGAAACCAGATGCTGTTCGCACAGGATGGTGGTCGGAACCAAAACGGCGGTCTGTTTGCCGTCCAGCGCCGCTTTCATCGCCGCGCGGATGGCGACCTCGGTCTTGCCAAAGCCCACATCGCCGCACACCAGGCGGTCCATCGGGCGTGGACGCAACATGTCGTCGAGCACTTCCTGAATCGCGCGAGCCTGATCGGGGGTCTCTTCGAAGGGGAATGCCGCCTCGAACTCAAAATAGGACTCGTCTGGGGGCGAAAACGC
Organism: Allomicrovenator sp.; assembly: GCA_041554035.1. Taxonomy (GTDB): domain Bacteria; phylum Myxococcota_A; class Bradymonadia; order Bradymonadales; family Bradymonadaceae; genus JBFFMO01. The sequence continues at coordinate 1,345 of JBFFMO010000345.1, forward strand.
GTGGCCCTTGCGAAGTTCTCGTTCGGCGTAGAGCTGCAACAGGTCCTGAGCGATGTCGCGGATCTGTGATTTGACCTTGTCTTTGGTCTTTTGCCAGTTCGTTCCGCCAAGCTTGTCGAGTCGCACTCCGTTGGGGGAGCCGATGTATTTCTGGACTCGTCCAAGTCGATAAACAGGCAGGTAGAGCTTGTCCGCGCCGGCATATTCGAGATGCAAGAAGTCGTTGGCGATGCCTGCGACTTCCAGGCGAACGAGTCCCTGATAACGACCGATACCAAAGTCGAGATGAACGACGTAATCGCCGGGTGTCAGGTCACGAAAATGTGAGATGGCCGCATGTTCAGTGAACGAGGCCGTCGTTGCTGAGACTCCACGGTTACCAAAGATTTCGTGTCCCGAGATCACCGCGAGGCTCAACAACTCGGATCGAAAACCTTCAGAGATCTCACCGTGGTAGATCTCAATCACGCCCGCAGGTGGCGGTACGGGTTCGGTCACGTCAATGGGCGGCTCGAGGATGAGCGGGTCTTCTCCGATCCGCTTCAGCAAAGATTCCAGGCGTTCGATTTGGCCCCGTGTTCGGCACGCAAAGCAGATGCGCCCGAAACGTTGTTTCCAAAAGTCGAGGTCGTCCTGCAGCCACTCCATCGTCTCTTCAACGCTATTATGCCGCTTTCGAAGCTGCACGATGTCCGAATTCGGGCGTGCGGTGAAAGCGTGCGAGTGGTCTTCAGGGGCCAGTGGAAGCGGAGAATGGGCGGTTTCGATGGCGATACGTCGGAATTCGACCCGTGTCGCATCGCCAAGAAATTGCAGCGCCGAAGCAGATTCTCGGTAGTGATCCTCGTAACCAAAGGCCAACTCTTGGTCTTCAACCGTCTGAGCATGTTCAACCCGACGTTTTTCTTCAAGGTCTTGCGCCTGAGAGATCACAAGGTCGGGTTCATCGACCACCAGAAGGAAATTTTCGGGGAGGTAGTCGAAAATGTCGTTCAAGCCGTCATAGAAGGCAGGCAACAACGAGTCGATCCCAACAAAATGCAGCCCTGCGTCGAGGTCAGCAATGGTGGAAGACATCGTCTTCGACGGCACATGCAGCGCGCTTCCTAACGCGCGAATCCGCACTCTCGCCTTGCGAATCGTGTCGGCATTCAAGACTTCGGTGCGGGCCGGGAAGATGTCGCAACTCTCGACCGAGGCTCGGGTGCGCTGGGTCTTGACGTCAAACGTGCGCATCTCGGCGATGTCATCCCCCCACCTTTCGATGCGAACAGGGTCTTCGTGTGCGGGACTGAAAACGTCGACCACGTCCCCCCGAATCGCGTACGTCGCGGGATCTTCAACCAGGGTGACTTCCGAGAACCCACAGGTTGTGAATGCCTCGCGAAGGCGTGCGTTGTCCCATTCGCCCCCAATCGCCAGCGTCATCGACCATCGCTTCATGGCGTCCACGGGGATCGACTTGCGCATGCAAGCTCGAATCGAGGTCACGATGAATCGAGGAGGTATCGGACGTGTAAGCGCCCAAAGGGCGTGGGTGCGGGCGAGGGTGAGCTTTCGATCGGCCGATGCCTGATGGTAGGGGCCCACATCGAATTCGGGGAAGAGTACAACGTCGTCTTCGAGCGCCTCTTCAAGTTGGCGGCTCACAAAGAGCCCGAGATCGCGTGTGAGGTTTCGGGCTCCTTCCGAATCGGCACTCACGACCAGCAGAGGTCGTTGAACCCGTCGCGATAGATCGGCGAGTAACGCGGCCTTGAGTCCGGGCGAAACGCCAGTCACCTGGACGTGAGCCTTGGGTTCTCGAAGCTGGGTGATCAGATCGTCGATCGGGTAGCTTTCGGAAGCGAAGTCTTGCGTCCCGGGTCTATTGACCTCAGGGGTGTGCGATTTGGAGTCAATTTCGGACATGGATTCTACCCGGGGACAACGGGGGATGGCCGATTTAACGAGCCCTGAGGTCAAAGTCAACGTCGGCTGAGCCAATCGCTCAGAATTGGATCGACCTTTGCACATTCAACTCACCAACGCCCTCTTGATTCAAAAAACACAAAAAAGGTTAGAAAAATCAAAAGAGTCGTTGAAGGTACTAATTTCCTTTGTTAAGTTGATCAAACACACCGCAGAAAAACTTGTTTCGAGTCCGAAACGATCGCAAGATTGGTTCAGGCACTGTACGAGTGTGGTGAGGAGTAGAGGATGACGAACAGCAAGATGACAACGTGGGAACAAACGAAAGGTTTTTTCCAGCGATTTCATCAAGATGAGTCAGGCGTAGCGATGACGGAATACATCATCGTTTTTAGTCTGGTGAGTCTCGGCGCGACCGTATCACTGATCGCCTGTGCCGTTTATGTAAAGGCCTACCGTGACTTTTTGGTCTGGTGGCTGGCGCACCCTGCGGTTTAATGACCTAGGGTTTGTTGTCCGAAAGTGTGACGTCATGTCACATAGGGTCTGAGGCGAATAGCCGAATTCCCGATGAAACGGCTGGGTCGTTTCAGTTTCCCAAGGTGGCACGATTGGTGCTCTTTTGAGAGACACACTCTAAATGAGGCACTCGCTGAAATAACGCGTTGCTTGGCTGGGAAACCAGTCGATAGAGTGGTGGAAGCATAAGCTTTCACAGAACATTAAAAAAAAGGCCCTAGAGGCCCAGAAAAGATTGGAGAGTTACATGGATATCAAAAGCCTTATTATCGGATTTCACAACGACGAAGACGGCGCGACGGCTACGGAGTATATCATTCTCCTTATCCTCATCGCTTGCTTCGTCATCGCAATCGTCAAAATGTTCGGCTCGACGGTTTCGTCGAAGTTCAACAAAGCAAACGATTCGGTCACAAACGACGTGACATTCTAAGACCCACCGGTCTTCGAATCAAAAAGCCGACCTTTGGGTCGGCTTTTTCGTTTCTTGCAGCTACACTCACTCTGATGGCTGCCTTGTCTGCGTCCCAAAAAGTTCCGCATGGTTGATACTCAAAGATTCAATATTGGCCCCGCGGCGGTTCAGGCCGTCTCTCGCGTTGCCCACGAACTGGCCCGTCGCAACGGCCGGGCCGCTGTTCTGCAGGTCGTTCCATACGTGCCGCTGGATGTGGACTGTGTTGCGCGCATTCTGGAGAGCCTTGATGACCTGCCGAGTACGACCAGTATTCAGGGCGACGACGGCATCAAATATTACATGTTCAGCGATGCCATGCCTAAGACACGAATTGAGTCTGCAGAACATCTCACCGAGACGACCTCGTTTGGCCGGAATGTGAAGAGCCTGTGCGAGGACATGCAGTGGTCGCGAAGAGCCCGCGCACAGCACACCGTGCTGGCCCTGGTGGCTGGATCGTCGCGTTCACGATTTACCTCGGACTTCTTGGCTTCACGGACAAAACTGCCGATGTCCAAGATCCAGAGCGCCTTGAATGATTTCGTGGCGCAGAACTACGTGCAGATGGAAGCCGGTGACGCGGACGAAGCCATGTATGTGTTCCCCAAAATCGAATATCCAGCCGCACTTCTTGAATCGAACCTCGCCGCGTTGGCCCCGCCCGAGGAATCGGGCAGCGGTCGCAAAATCTGGTGGCTTCTGGCCGCGGCCGCTACCGTCGTACTGTTATTTGTTGTGATGGAGTGGTTGTGAAGTTGTTGTTGTTGATCTTTGTGTTTCTTGCCGCATGTAAGTCCGAGCAAGTTCCGTATTTCAGCCCTGAGGCCGAAGGGGAATCCGCGCAGCAAGACTCGCCGACCTTGGGCACAGCAGAGGGCGATGCCGGAGCGCCAGCTTCGGATGTTGGTGACCAGAACGATGCCGGAGAGAAAGCCGAGGAGGCCACTGGGCGTGCTCGTGCATTAGAGGGGACCCCACATGACCACGTAGAAGGCCGGTTGGTTTTGAAGTACGAGGGACCGACAGGCGAGTTCGACCTCTATCGGGCGGTGGGTGATCGCCAGTCC
>JBFFMO010000346.1:0-5298 GCA_041554035.1 Allomicrovenator sp.
CCGATTTCGGGCACGCCTGAATGTCTGGCACCCGACCTTGCCTTTCTGTGCGGCGATGCGACCAATTTCATGTTTGCCTACGCCCTGGGCGGCGACCAATCCAAAACCACCGCGGGTCAGGCTTTCGTTGTGAAACGAAGCCCCCTGGTGCAGTGAGAAATACCATGCGAATCAAAGAACTCTTAGTATTGCTCCCGCTTGTTCTGCTTCCCTTGGCCGCGACGGCTCAGGTGGCAGGGGATCTGCCTGTGGGCACGACTCCAACGACCACGCCCACGACCACACCAGAACTGCCAAAACAGACGGCACGCGAGCGGGTGCGATTCCTGTTGAGCGCCTATCACCTCTTCCCAACCCCGGAGCAATTCGCGACGGCAGGGAGCGAGGCCGAGGTCTCTCAGATCCTGCGGGAAATCACCCAAGACCCCAACATGATGCCGTCATTCCGACTCCGAGCGATGGATGCTTTGGCGTTGTTCGGAGACGACCTCACTCTGGCGCTTTTAAAGCACACCGTTTCGACGCCCACAGACACGTTGCCCGACGACGAAAGAGGCACCGCAGGTCTGCTCAGGCATCATGCCATCATGAGTCTTGCCAAATTGCAGGGCGAAGCGGCATTGCCGGCTCTGGAGCCCTTACTTGTGGGAAAAGACCTGCAATTGAAGCTCACGGCGATTTCGGCGATCGGAAAACAATGCGGAAACGCAGGTGTGGCGCGCCTTCGCAAACTTCGTGAGAGCGACGAACACCGCGCAATACAGCATGAAATCAGGAAATTCATCCAGAATTGACTACATATTCGCGGTGGTCGGACCGATTTCGAGTTGCCGCGCGCTGTTTAGATGAACTAACCTGAATTATCACTTTTTGTAGACAGAGCTGGATGGACGACAACGACTTTCCGCAAGACCATTCAGAACCTTCAGAAGCCACTCAAATCGTTGATTCGGCTACCCTGAGAAAGGTGCGCGATGAAATCGCCGCGCGTGACCAAGCGTATCTTATCGTGATCGCTGGGCCGCATTCGGGCAAAATGTTCAAGCTCGACCGGAGCGAAGCGACCATCGGACGGTCGCCAAGCGCCGAGCTCCAACTGCAAGATGTCGGTATTTCACGAACCCATACGCGGCTCTATCGTGTCGGCGGGGACTTCTTCATCGAAGACCTTCAGAGTGCCAACGGCACCTTCGTGGATGGCATTCGGGTCGTAACCTCGCAGCAGCTGAAAGATGGCGACAAGATTGCCCTCGGCTCCAGCACCATCGTGAAGTTCACCTTCACGGATAAGGTCGAAGAGGCCTACCAGAAGAAAATGGTGGACGCGGCCCTTCGTGACGGCTTGACCCAGGCCTACAACAAGAAATACTTCACGAATCATATCCTCAGTGAGTTTTCCTACGCGCGGCGTCACAGCACTCACGTTGCACTGATCATGTTTGATGTGGATCACTTCAAGCTGGTCAATGACAACTACGGCCATTTGGCAGGCGATTATGTCCTGGCAACGCTGGGTCGAATCTCGCTGCAGACCTTGCGAGCAGAAGACACCTTTGCTCGATACGGCGGTGAAGAATTCGCCGTGATCAGTCGTGGTATCACGATGTATCAGGCCTACCAGCTGGGCGAGCGAATCCGCCGCGTGGTCGAAGATACCGTCTTTGAGTACGACGGGAAAACGATTCCGATTCGAATCAGCGTGGGCGTTGCGAGCTACCCCGAGATCGAAGTCGAGACTCAGGACGAACTCATCGGTGCCGCTGATGCGGCGCTCTACCGGGCCAAACGAGGCGGTCGTAACCGCGTCGAGATGGGCCGCTAATCCATTCTCACAACTAAAGCTGTCGCGTTGTCACGTCCCATACGGTCGACCGCGTTCTGCACAAGTGCCTCTGAAAGAGCTTGTGGGCTGTCCCGATGGCTCTTAACCAAGACTTTAATGCCCTCTTCATCGATTTCGCCGTGCGTTCCGTCACTGGTCAAGATGAACAAATCGCCACGCTCGACCTTCAGGCCGCGCTCACTCAGCGCGGATCCCAGGGCCTGTGCCTCTATGCCAAAACCATCCACGCGATCGTATTCGACCTCGGCAGAAGTGCTCAGGAAGCGCGAAATCGTTCGTTGCGACACGTCATTCTTCAAAGCCTCGGCGGGCGTCAGCTCTCCGAGTTCGATCAAGATATTGGCCAAGGTGTGGTCGTGCGTTAGTTGAATCAGTTCGCCGCGTCGGATCAGGACAATTCTGGAATCCCCAACGTGCGAGATTCCTAACGTGTCGCCACACACGACCATCCCACTGAACGTCGTCCCGCCACGATTATTATTCGGACGCAGTTCACCCTCGACGGCCAGACGCTGACCGACGACTTTCGCGACCGCTCGGGCGAGTTCGGGAGCCCATTTCTCAATATAGTCGGCACCGTAATGGGCCCACGCTCGCGCGAACGACTGAGTTGCGGTCTCGACGGCGACACGGCTTGCGCGCTCCCCGTCCTGGATTCCGCCAATTCCATCGGCGACACAAAAGAAGCCCAATGACACCTTTCGCGAACCGCAAATGGAGTTCGCGACCAGATGACCACAGGAGTCCTGATTATTTTTCCGGAACAGGTAATTCCCGACCGTTGAAGCGGAACCCACGACAAAAACCAGGGGCCGATCAAGCTCAATCCTAATCTGCTCCAGCCCCTCGGCCAGGTCATTGGTGTCGACGTATGCCAAATCCCCATAAGGAGAAACACAGCCGGCCAGCAGTTGAGGCAGCCCCGGAAACAAGATCGGTGTCCCCTCCATGACGCTCTTGTCCTGGAGGATTGCCGCCATCTGGTGTCCACCAGGATAGGTGTCCTGCGCAAAGACCTCGTAAGCGAGTTCGCCCACGACCCGCATGTCTCGCCACGCAGCCTCGATGGCGGGTTTGCGAGTCACTTGAATTCGTCCCAGCGACATCAAAAAGAGCGATCCATCACTGGGATCAAGCCAGAGCTCTCGACGTTTGATGCCCTGAAGCCAACCCCGTTCGTCATGAAGGGCCCCGAGCAGTGAGGTCAGCTTTTGAAGGGCCCGCACCGCGTCTTGGCGCGGGATATTGAGCCAATCGTTGTCGCGGAGTGGCGCCGATCCTTTGGGAGGGGCCGTCACTTCAAAAACGGTTTCGTCAGCCCCTTCAAAGGTCGCCTTAACGCGAGGCATGCCCAAAATCTCAGCCGTTTGCAGCACAGTCTGAATATCACGAGCCCACGCGTGACTGCCCATCCAAAGATGCACGGTTTCGCCAGAGTCGCGTCGAGCGCGAAACGTCCACGCCTCGTTGTCCTTGCCACAAAGGACTTCTTCGATCTCCCAGGCCGATGATCCAATTTCGATTCTAGCGCCCGCGCTCCAACTCATCGGATCTCCTGAGCGCGTTTACGTCGGGCATGTTCTTCACGCCAATTCAGAATGGCCGGGAGTTCCACGGTTCGTCGGTTCGTACTCGCCCGAATATTGCTGGGGTGATGAAAATGGAAAAGCACCGCTCCCAGACCGACTTCGTCTCCTGGCATCAATGGCGTGACGCCAGTCACCTCGATTCGATTGACATACGTCCGCTGCCGAGGGCTCATCGGGAGGATGTACCAATCCTCATCTTCGCACCAAACCTCAGCGTGGCGCAGGCCGATATGTTTGCGTTCTTCATCTCGCAGCCCCGAAAGATCCCAATTCGGCTGTCGCTGACCCGCGGCCAAAGCCTCAGGAAAAGTGCGCCCCACCACCACACGGGTATTCTTGCTCAAAACATGATGGGGGCCACAAACCGCGCCAGCTCGCATCAAAAAGAGCGAAGGCTCCTCGACGGCGAGCAGTAGCTCCTTCTGGCGTTCCCGCCACGTCTCAAAAGCAATGTCGCTGACTTGGAACTCAAAGGGCACGACCCCGAGTCGCAGCACGTCGCCACCCGCAAGTGGATAGCGCTCCCGTGTGTCGCTCAGAAGTCGATCGTTGATGTACGTAAACGATGACGGGGAGAGTGGTCGAACAAACCAGTCCTTGCCGTCTCCAAGAGATATTCGTGCGTGTGGCGCCGACACTTTGTAGAGTTCATGGTCGTCAAGACCTTCCATCAGCAAATCTACCGGCCCGTGTTGAGGATGAAAGCGCCCGACATAGACGTCCGGCCCGTGGATCGTAATCTTGAGTGGTTCTCCCGCACGGGCATAACTCAGGCTGGCCAGTGCCGGCACTCGGTGCGGGCCTGCCAACTCCAAGTCTTGCTTCTCGGTCCATCCCCGGAGCACATCTAGGTCAAAAGGGTTCGTCATCTCATGCCATGTACGGCGGATGGGTGACTTCCGCTCGTTTCCATCCTAACCGATGATGTCCGCGCGTCGAGAAACCCAATGAACTTTTCGAAACACCGGGTGATAATGAGTCACGCACGCGTTGATTATCGACACGCACGCCCGTTTCTTTGACCGCTTATGGTCAATTCATTGTTTTGGATCATGCATGAGCACCCTCATCAGTCTCGAAGATTGGGCGTCGAAGGCCTCGGTAATTTTGCCCGATATCATGGGCGAAGAGTCAATGATTTGGCCGAACTCCCTGATGCCGCTCCCAGTTCGACTCCGTTCCGACCACCTCTGCATGGGTGCGAGCCGTCATAGTTACGCCCCGGCGTACGAGGTGGATTTGATGGTGTTTGGCGCGCCCAAGGAGACGTATCACGCGTTGGGTCTGCTTATCCTCGCGTCGGTCTTTGAAGATCGCGACGTCATCATCGAACTGAATCAGAATATCGATGCACTACTCATCACGTCTCAGGCTCTCGGCAATCACGTCATTCCCAACGCACGACTGCGAGTCGAGGGTTTCGAGTACGCCCCTCAGGAAGTCACTCGTGTTCCCTGGGCGCGGGATGCCTTTGAGGATCCCTACACGTTGCCCTGGTTCTGCATTGCGTCGGCAGCCGACCTCGAGCTTGAGACATTCTTTGAACAGAAAGTGGCAACTGGCTTCGGCTCGATGGCCGGCTCATTGCGGTTGGCTCAGCTCCTTTTGGATCTGTCTCGGCCGGCCAATGATTGCGTAGAGGTGTGCCTGGAGGTCGAGGGCGGAAATCGAGGCGTAGCACCGCTGTCTTGCGAGGCGCGATTCTGGCTGCCTGGCAGCATAGGCTATGACGTAATTTCGACATGACGAGCTGGCATTAATTCACAAACGCCAGACCTTGAATCAGCTCAGTCACCCCAGATTTAATGTCGCTGCGACCGGGTTCGGGGGGACCGACACAGGATGGGCAACCGTGTTCGCAAACAC
>JBFFMO010000347.1:0-5272 GCA_041554035.1 Allomicrovenator sp.
ACGGCGCGACACAAGCGCAAGAGGACGAAATCGTTGAGGCCGGCGCTGGCGCTGGTGCTATGGCACCTGCCGAGAAGCCAGCCGAAATCGTGCCGGTCGAACTTCCAGCGACCGACATTCCTGTTGAACCTACCGAGGTCATCGAGGAACCAGCGGTTGAAGCCGTCCCAGCTGAAAAGCCAGCCGCCGAAAAGCCAGCCGCTGAAAAGCCAGCCGCTGAAAAGCCAGCCGCCGAAAAGCCAGCCGCTGAAAAACCTGCCGCCGAAAAGCCAGCCGCTGAAGCACCAGCCGCTGAGTAAGTAGTAGCGATCAGGCTGTGCTCTTCTTCGCCAGCCTCTAATCCATTTTCAATGGGTTCCCCCAACATCGATAGACATGTGGACAGATTGGCCACACTTGGGCACATTCCCTGTGTCGATGCATTCCTATGTTCTGGTGGCACCTGTGAACCGCACTATTCTTGCACTTCTGATCTGCGTATTCGCAACCGCCTGCAATCTGGATGAGCCTCCCTCAACACACGACCATAGCGCGCCACGGACTCAGACTCTGCTGGTTGGAACAAGCGCGTCGTTTCAAAGCCAGCCTTTTCAACAGGTTGGTTTTTTTGTCGACACAGCAGGCTCGAATCTGGATGTGCGGATAGACGGTGGGCCCTGGCGGCCAGTCCACATCACGTGGTCCGAAGGCATTCATAAAGTCGGAAGGGTGCTGCTGGACTCGCCGGCAACCCAGATGGAGTTACGCTCGGACAAACCATGGTCCTTTGGAACGGTGGAATTCTACGACGACATCGTCGCCACTGACGTCCTGACTCGTGATCTGCCCAAAGCGCAGCCTGAAGTCGTCTCAGGCTTGTCGGCCCTGGCTCCAGCAACACTCGTGATTCCCCGCGCTGCGTGGGGTGCTCGCGACCCCAACAAAGTCTGCGGAGTCGCACATGTGCCTTACCGTATGGCGATCCACCACACGGCCTTGCCCGAAGATGACGGCGGCGATGCGGCAGCCAGAATGCGCCAGATTCAGGCCTATCACATCGATTCCAACGGTTGGTGCGATATTGGATATCATTTTGTGGTCTCTCAGGCGGGGCAGGCCTATCAAGGCAATTCCAACGAAGAGCGCACGGGCGCTCATGTTCTGAACAACAATACTGGAAATATTGGCATCTGCTTGATCGGCAATTTCGAGGTGCAAACACTCTCGGATATTCAGCTGAACAAAGCTGCCGAAGTGGTCGGTTGGGTGGGGCGTACCTATGGCATCGCGTTTGACCGCGCATCGATCAAGGGACACCGAGAACACTCAGGCGCCAGCACTTCCTGTCCGGGCACAAACACCCTCAATCGATTCGATGAGTTGCTCTCGAAGGCTGCTGGAATCCCGACCACTCCCAAGTCCGTCGCATTTGACGTGAACTTCTTGGGCGAAACGACGGATTTCTATCGAGCTGGCTCTTCAAGCGGGAAACCGGATTTTTTTGAGGGAGACACACTTCAAGCAGAAATCCGTTTCACAAACACGACTCGTGGTCCGCTTCGAAACGTTGACCTTGGTTATATGCTCGAGTCTCCACACCTGAGTGCGACGAACTATCTGATCGAGTCGGATTCGCCCGACTTTACTGGAACGTTCGTGCTCAACGATGCCGACGCAAACCCAGCCAACCCGGCCAAAGCCGACCTTGGTGCCGAGGGTGTGCTGGGCGTCTACGCCATGGCCGCAGGCGAAACTAAACGCGTCGTGGTGGACCTGAAAGCAGGCGAATACAGCATTGGATTGGTGGATCATCCCGATTTACGAGCCTGGGTTCGTCATATCGATGGCCTCTACGAAGACCAAGCTGCCTTCGACGTTGCCCCCACCGTGAATTCGTTTGCCGGCCTGCTTCAGAACCTGGGCGAAATCGACATCTTGAGCCGAAATGAATGGCAATTCGACGCCGGGGAGCCAGATCAGGTCGAGGGCTGGTTCGCCTGTCGTGGACCTGCGCCAAAGGTCGACGTCGCGCAGGGGGCACTGACGATCGCAGTCGAAGCCTCGGATTGCGTCGAGGCGCCCAGCTGGACGCGTATCGATACGACCCAATGGGACCAAATTGTTCTGCGAATGAAAGTCGAAGGATCGCACAAAGCCGCCATCTACTGGGGCCAGGAAGGTGATCCCTACAGCATCGAACGCGCGGTCTCGTTTGAGGTGTCGGCCGGGACGGACACGTATGTGATCCCTGTAGGCGAACACCCAGCTTGGACCGGCGAGGTCACTGAACTCCGCATCGTCCCCACGCTTCAAGGGTCGACCTACGCGTCGATTGATGCGGTCTACATGCAGTCCAGCACGGGCGAAGTGGGTTCGAATCGTGAGCAGCCCGCGTCCCAGAACCCGAATCAGCGATGAAGATGTCACCGAACCTGCTCCTGCTGTCGTGGTGATGGAGCCTGAGGTCATCCCAACCATGCCTGATACTGATGATGAGCCGACTTTTGTCGAAGATCTCTCGGTCACCACCGAAGGCGAGGGCTGCTCGACAACCACGGCCTCGCCGCTCAGCCTGATTTGGCTTGTCGGCCTCTTTGTCATGCTTCGCCGCCGCTGATTCTGCGGCGGCTCTTCCTCCCGAAGCCTGTATTTCCCCAAAAAACTGGATCGTGTCCCACTTCGTCGTACCCTCGGATGTAGGACAACGTACGCGTTCATACGCGGTACACCGATACGGATTTCCATGCAGCGCTTGACCATTTTTCTAATGCTTCTTCTTTTGGTTGGCGGCTGTACAGAAGACCCAGCGCCCCCTCGAGAGATACCAACCCCGCGGACCGATGCCTGGGTCAGCGACCCCTCTGCCGTGATCGAGAGCCTTGCCACGCGCGATGCCTTCCATCACGCGATCGAGTCTGCGCTGCTGCCAGGACAAATCGCCGATGCCGAGTTGGGAAACCTCCACGACTTGCAGGCGCTCTATGCCACGCGCGGTTTTAAGCCACTCTGGGTGAGTTCTGAGGTCCGTCCGTTGAATGACGCTGGCGAGTCGTTGCTGGCCACATTGCTTGACGCCGAACCTGTGCACGGACTCTGGAGCGAAGACGTTCACCTTGAGGCCATTCAAGCCCACATAAGCTCAGCCACCATCGAAGAACCCAAAGTTCAGCACTCCACGCCCACCGAGACCAACGCGCTTCGCACCTGGGAGAAGACTCATCCAGACGCCTCCGACGACGACTGGTATCAGGCCCTGAGCGACCCCACGATTTCCCCATCCACCGCCGCTTCGATTCAGGCTCGGCAGCACTTTTTTCAGAAATCTGTCGGCGCCCGAGCTCGTTTGGATATCCTGCTGAGTGACGCACTCGCGAATTACTCCCAAGAAATGAAATGGCAGAATACGGCGTGGAGCCGCCCTGACGATTGGTCGGGCCTGATCAAACCCGATGAAAAACCCGCGCCCGTCGAGATCGTGTCGCACCTGAAGCCTGTCTTCGAAGATTCGAATAAGGTCCACACCCTGCTGGCATCCTTGATTCCGCCCTTCGAACAGTACGCAGCGCTGACCACTTCATTCCAAAAATACCAAGCGATCGTGGCCGCAGGCGGCTGGGAAGTCCTTGCCCCCGAAACCGCAAAGCTACGTTCAGGAAAGGCTTCGGCCGAGGTTATCGCGCTTAAGGAACGGCTCCGAGTCGAAGGTTTTTGGACGGGCGACACCACCGAAAACTATGGGCCGCAGATGCACGAGGCGATCTCAAGCTACCAACAATCCCATCAGCTTTGGGAAGATGGCACCGTGACCGCTGAGACTCTGTCGAGCCTGAATGTGCCCGCCGAAAAACGCCTGAATCAGATCCGAGTCACGCTCCAGCGCTGGAGAGAATCACGTCTGGGTCATGACCAGGATTTCATCCAGGTGAATATCCCGGATTTCCACGCTGAGGTCTGGCGCGAGGGCAAACGCGAGATGCGTTTCCGCGTGGTGACTGGCGCTTCGCGGCAAAAGTGGAATCCTAAAGAAGAGCGCAACGAGTTCGTGAATGCGACCCCTTTGATGTCAGGCAAAATGGATTTTGTGGTCTTCAATCCCTACTGGAATATCCCGAATGCGATTCGGCGCGACGAGATCGAGCCCAAGGCCGCTGCCGATCCTGAGTATCTGCTGACCGAACGGATCGAGACCGTCACAGACGACACGGGCCGTGAGTATATGCGGCAATTGCCGGGCCCTCAGAACGCCCTTGGGACCGTGAAGTTTCTGTTTCCAAATCACCGAGACATCTACCTTCATGACACGCCGGATAAGGGATTTTTCAAGTGGCCAACCCGAGCGTTTTCGCACGGCTGCGTTCGTGTCCAAGACCCCAACGAGTTGGCAAAATCCATTCTTTCCGCAGAAGGCAAATGGGACGAAGACGACGTCGCTGCATGGTACGCCCGACCCACCGAGACTTGGATTCGCCTCGATAAACCTCTGTCTGTGCATATCGAATACTACGTGGTTCGGGTCGACGAACTTGGCCGCACGAATTTTCTGTCCGACGTCTATCTTCACGACCAGCCAAGGCTTGCGGACATCGACAAGCGAATGCAGGCGCGACGGGAAAAGGCCGACAAGGACGGTTGAGCGCTTGAAACGAGGTCGTTCACGCGGCACACTCGGGACCTACCCTCAAAGAGGCCTTCATGGACCGCCAAGCCCGCGCTGATCGAATCGGAGAACTCCTCGACGAGCTCTACCCCAAACCCCCGATTCCCCTGGATCATACGGACGGTTTCACCCTCCTGATCGCCGTGCTTCTGTCGGCTCAGACCACCGATGCACGCGTGAATCTTGTGACGCCGGCTCTCTTTGAAGCCGCACCGACAGCCGCCGACATGGCGCTTTTAAGTGACGAAGAGATCCTCGCATTCATTCGTACCTGTGGGCTGGCACCGACCAAGGCGCGCAATATCCATCGTCTCGCGAATATTCTGGTCGATGATCACGAAGGCAAGGTTCCCGAAACCCTCGACGAGCTTGAGACCTTGCCTGGGGTTGGCCACAAGACCGCTTCGGTGGTGATGACTCAGTGGTTTGGCGTTCCCGCATTCCCAGTCGACACCCATATCCACCGGCTCGCCCAACGATGGGACCTTTCCAGCGGAAAGAACGTCGATACGACTGAGGCTGACCTGAAGAAGGTCTTTCCCGAAGACACCTGGAATAGACGCCACCTGCAGTTTATCTACTTTGGCCGCGAACACTGTCCGGCGCTTCGCCATGATTACGAGGTCTGTCCCATCT
>JBFFMO010000348.1:0-5270 GCA_041554035.1 Allomicrovenator sp.
ACGCATTCCCGGCAGAATTCGCGCTTTACGTGCGGCTCGGTTCACCTCAAGCACAAAACCCTGAGGTTTATGCACATCCACGATCACCGCCGGGATATCTCTTAACTCCGGATATCGTTTTATCGCGATTTGAAGTGCCAGACTGGGCACACTAACGCATGCCAATTGGTCCACGACACACCTCCTTGCTCTTCCATCCAAGTCCACGTCGTTTGTCACGCCCGACCTCAAGCTGACACTCCCATTGCCCGTCTTTCCAAGCCCCATGCGCGGCAGCGCGTAAGGATACCAGCGGCCCAAGGCTTTCAGCGCGAGGCTGAGACGGGTCTTCCTCGGTCAGGCAAATAACAGCCGCGTGATGCTGTGTGGCCCCATGGACCAGCCGACTTTGAAGTGCTGTCGGAAAAAACGAATCGGCCCCAAGATCCAAAATAACCAGACCAAAGGCTCCCGATCGAATCAGATGGTCGGCCGCCCGGCCTGCGTTTCGGGCGCCATGAACACGCACAACCACCAACGCTCGCAGATCCACGCCGTTCTCTTGAACATCTGGCGGATAAAAAAACGAGTCGCCTGCGATGATCCACGCAATGGGTTCCAGCGCTTGTTGGGCCTCCAGCACCAGCGAGAATGCACAGGTCAGCACCGCTGAGGCCTCGACTTGTCGGAGTTCGACCAGCCGTCCACGCATATTTTCAAAGGACCACCCTCTTGATTCTTCCTGCTTTTTCTCAAGTTCACGTCCAGTTGTGACGAAAGACTTGTAGGACTCTTGAAGTTTCATTCCAGAATCTTACTGAACGTTTGTTCATGTGTCCAGTGCGCCAAAACCCACACGACCCCACGTTTCACCACAAGATGTTGTAATTGTAAGGAAATCTCCGCGCGGTTAGAGTGTGGGAAAGCAAGTGAGGCCCCATGAAAAAACGAATACTCGTCGTCGAAGACGATCCAGTGAACGCGACCATGGTGTTCGACTACCTGACCTCACAAGGATACGACGTGGCTCTGGTCATGAACGGTGAGGATGCCATCGACAAATTCCAGGCATTGGCACCCGACCTGATGATCGTCGACCTTCTTCTGCCCAAAAAAAACGGGTTTAATGTGTGCCTCGAGGTCAATCGACTCGTCGGGAAATCCATTCCACTGCTGGTCATGAGCGCCGTGTACAACGATGACAGTGCCCGAGCATTCGTCGAAAACGACCTTCAGGCGGCCGGGTTCATTCGGAAGCCTTTCAAACTCAAAGAACTCCTGCAAAGGGTTCGAGCCGTGTTTGCTGATGAAACTTGAGGCTCCGTGGCGGGCATTCGTGGACGGTTTGGATCGTGACGAGGCCATCCGTAAACTTGAGTACGGGGTTCCAGCCGGTTATGCGGTGATTGCGGGGTTCGTGCTCATCACCGCGCTTTTTTGGGCCATTGGGATGATGCCGCAGGCCCCATATATTATTTTCGGACTCGCTCCGATCAAGTTCGTCGTGCGGACCGTGTCGTGGTGGGCCCTTCGCCGCAAACATCCAAAAATCATGTCTTTCGCGGTTTTTGGTCAGTTCGTCGACATCCTACTTTTGACGGGGGTCGTCTATTTTACAGGGGGGCCATCGAGTCCTTTTCTGTCCTTCTATTTTATTGCGTTGGCGATCACGGCCACCATGACCGATGTCGGCGTGACCGCGACCACCGCCGTATTGATGTTCGTGTCTTACGTCATCACGCTGATCCTGATGTCGGCCGAAATCATACCCATTTTCCCCGCGTTTTTGTCGAGTGCCTATCAGCAGGAGGGCCTCTCGGCTTCCTTCGTTGGAATCGAATCCATCAAGATGCTTTTCATGCTCGGCATTCTCGTCACAGCGTTGACGTCCGCACTGCGCCTGATCACCAGTCAGCAAGATGAATTGGTGAGAAAAAACGAGGAATTGGTGGAGGCGAGCCGACTCAAAAACGAATTTGTCGCGAATGTGACCCATGAGCTTCGCACGCCAATCCACGGTGTGTTGGGACTGACCGAGATGATCGAGGACGGCATTTACGGGGAGGTCACGGACCGTCAACAAAATGCATTGATTGGCATTCGTAAAAGTGCCGAAAACCTGCTGCATATCGTCGATGATTTGTTGTCATTCGAACGTGTAAACAAGTCGCGAGTGTCGGTTTCGCTCAAGGGCGTTGATGTCCAGGCCCTGCTTTTCGAGATCAAAGAGAGCGGGGAGTGGATGGCCGGGAAAAAAGTGCTGACCATCGAGAATACAGGCTCTCGAGTCTTCCTGATGGCTTCCGACCCATACCTTCTGCAACATATTTTGACGAATCTGGTTTCCAACGCCGTCAAGTTCACGCCCGAAGGCGGGCGGATTACGCTGGATGCAGTCTGTGACGGTCAGACGGCAGTGCTCACGGTGCAGGATAACGGCGTTGGCATTCCCCCCGAATTTGTCGAAACGATCTGGGAACCCTTTCGGCAGGTCGACGGGTCATCGTCACGGCAATTTGGAGGCGTGGGTCTGGGACTTACCGTCGTGTCCCAATATGTAAACATGCTTAAAGCCAAGATCGATGTTCAAAGCACACCCGAGGGCACCACGTTCACCCTGAGGATTCCCGGCGCGATGGCCCAAGGGTAGCACGTCAATCCGCGTTTCCCACCACGTGTTTCCTGACCGTTCGTCGATCCAGTCCGACTCGTTTCCCAACTTCTTCATACGATCCCAGCCGCGCATAGAGCAGCGAGCAGTATTCGCCAAGAAGCTCGTCGGCCGTCATCTCAGCGGCCTCAAAACGCTCGGCGAGTCCGTTCGGACGTTGGCTTGCCGCGGGCGTGTATTGGCGAGTGAGAATTACACGTCGAATGCACTGTTCGAGTTCACGCACATTGCCGGGCCAAGCGTAAGGCCCAAGCGCAGCAACGGCACTCATGACCTGGTCTACAATCCCTGGGTGCTCGGCGCCCACGATGCGTTTCACCAACACCTCGACCATCAACTCGAGTTCGTTGGGGTTCTCCTGAACTCGCCGTCGCAAAGTCGGGACCTCGATCACGTCGGAGCAAAGCCGATAGAAAAAGTCGTCTCGGAATTTCCCTTCCGCCCGAAGCTCGTCCACAGGCCGATTGGTCGCGGCAATCACTCGACCAGAAAACTTGAGTTCCTCGTGCCCACCGACCGGCGAATACACTCGGTCCTGCAGCACTCGGAGCAATTTAATTTGGATGGGTGCGGACACATCCCCGATCTCGTCCAAGAATATTGCGCCCAATTCCTGACAGCGCTGAAAGACGCCATTATGTGACTCGATCGCTCCCGTGAACGCTCCCTTTTTATGCCCAAATAATTCAGACTCAATCAGGTTTTCCGAAAATTGAGACAAGTTCACAGAATTAAACGCACTAACAAACGAATGCTCAAAACGCATCGACGACGCGTTGTAGGGGATGTAGCCGGAACGGCCGATTGCGGCCGCGGCTGCGCCTTTTCCCGTGCCGGTTTCGCCCACCATAAACGTGCTGAAATCTTCCATCCGATTCCATAACACCCGCTCGTAAAGCAGTGCGTCATGGGTAAAAACGTTGGTCCATAACTGCTCGCGCAATTTTCCCATCGATTCCGATTCGCCTATCAGCGATTGAGCGATAAAAAAGAAAGCGCGCCGCATTTGAAAAAACAGACTCAAAAGGCGTTGCGCGCGAGCGTCGGGAAATCCCTGCTGAATCAGCTCGGTCATCATGGTTTTCCCCGCATCAAACACGATGGCCTTGGTGCCGGCGCTCAGCTGAGCCTTGATATGCGCATCGATTTCGGGCGAATAGCGATGGAAGGTCGAGAATAACGCGGCCGTCTCGTAAAGCTCGGCGTCCTTACCCGCAAAATCACTAGAACGTCGCTCACCAAGCCGGTGCAATCGAATCCATAACTGCGTCAGCATCGTCGACAGAACTTCCGCACGAGTGCTCTCGGGGCCGCTCGCCGCTATGCGTGCATCGACATCGGTCCGTTCGATCGAGAACGGGTTGATGAACGCTGCCTGGTGGATCAATCCAAAAAACTCTCGGTCATCTTGGGATAGGGAAATCGGCATATGGACCTTCTGTACGTACGATGTCTGGTGGCGTGCAAAAATTGCACATATTTCATACCGAGTCCAGTGGCGGAAAGATTACGTTAAATCCACTCATCCCCTTTTAATTCAACCTTTTAAGGTCGTTTGTAAAAATTGGCACAGCCCGTGCGATACCTAAAGACATCGAGTCAACAAGGAGACGACGATGAGTGAACAAAAAGACACAAACGCATGGATTCTTCAGGTTTGGATTTCATTTGCCCTGGCCATGGGCTCCACAGTGTTGGGCGTCTACTACCTGCCTGTCGATGGCTGGATCCGAGGCTTTATGGGAATGAGCGTGCTCTTCACGGTGGCCTCCACTTTTACGCTGGCCAAAACCATCCGCGATAATCACGAGTCTCAACGCTTGCGAAATCGCCTGACGGAGGCCAAAGCCGAAAAAATCATCCGAGAATTTGAGTACTCCGATGCTGCTTAAGCAGTTTCAAAAGTTGCCTAGGGATCATGAATTTCATCCGGTGCGCAATAAACCCGCCAAAACAAGTATTGTTCTCCGTCAAAATAGTCTGCCCCGCGATATTTAGTATCAACGCAGGTTTTTTCGGCCCAGCGGCCCGTATCCAGATCTTCAACACGCACATATACGGACCTCAGCGACGACTCGTCGCCCATCCATTCCGGTAGTCCATATTCATTAGGCGCCCCAAAAAATACAATATCTTCAGCATAAAAATATGTCTCTCCTGGCCACGGATTGGCATAAGCCCATCGACCACCAAATCGCTCAAATTTTCGTGGATGAGGATCAGGACCGTTGGGAAATGCGATCGTGACAAGGATCCGCTTATAGGCTGGGTGAAACTCCGCACCATAATTGAGGATCGCCGAGGTATAAAAACTCAAAAGTACGAGTTTTTTGGAAGAAAACGGTGGTGCTGACGGACACACCCTCGGTTTATGAGGAAGACAGGTGTCAAGCCGCTCTGATACGGCAAAATAATAAGGGTCGGTATCAGGCGAACCTGCGTCCGTCCCCACATCTTCTTTTGAGATATCCGGTTCAACTTCCGCTGGCTCACTAAGTGGCCATGCGGTGGGTTCGACTAACTCGCCGCTGGAACAACCCACAAAAAAAGATGCGATAATGATATGAAAAATCTTCATTTTTGAGGCTCTCGATGAATAGTTAGTTCATCGGTGCAGACA
>JBFFMO010000349.1:0-5258 GCA_041554035.1 Allomicrovenator sp.
GGTTTTCGGTCGCGGGCATCTTGCCCGCACCATTTTTCTGAGTGATCGCGACCCGGGCGCATCAATTCACCCACGAATTTCTGATACTCCCTCGACCCATGGGCTGCGTGTTTCTTTGTTTTTCAATGGCTTGGGTGTGGAAACGGGATCTGGCATGAACCGTGTAATAACTTAAAGCCAGATGAAGACTGATTTGAGGTGCCCGATGAAAGCGATGCTGACCAAAATTGCGCTATTGACCGGATGTTTGACCCTTAGCGCCTGTGTTTTTTCGGACTCGCCCGAGAAGGCCGGGGCGTTGACCAAAGAGGACGCCAAAAAGATCGCCAATCCAGGCGAAGACCTCTGCGACATCTACAATTGGTATGGGGACGGTCAGTGCGACACGTTTTGCGAAGACTTGGATCCCGATTGTGGCGAGGTGTGTAACGGCTACCCCTCATGTCCTGACGGGTTCTACGAAGTCGAAGAGTGCATCGGTGATGTGTGCCTCGTTCAGACTCAATGTGGAACGACCATTCAGTGTGAAGAGCTGAGTGTGTGTGGGGCCGTGGCACCCCAAGAGGCGTGTGAACCTGGTTATGAAATGGTCGACAGATGTTCGAACCCTGAGGATTGTTACGAAATCAGCACCTATTGTGGCGGCCGTCAGATGTTCTGTCAGGCGCTGGCCAATTGCGAAGCTTACCCCAGTTGCCCGCTGGACACGTACGAAGTTGAGGCCTGTTTCGATGGGGACCAAGACTGCTTTGATCAAACGCTGTGCGGCTCCACGATTCACTGCACGCCAGAAGTATTCAACTGCGACGCCTACCCGGTCTGTCCCGACGGAATGGCCGAGGTCGAAGTCTGCCAGGATGACCGCCCCTGTCCGACCGCGACGCTTTGCGGCTACACGATTTCATGTCAGACGGTCGACCCATGCGACCAAGCGCCCGTGTGTCCCGATAATTATTATCTGGTCGAAAAATGCCCCTCGGAAACCAGCTGCTACGAAGAGGTGATCTGCAACACCACGATCGCGTGCATGGAAGGAACCATCGATTGTTTGGTGCCGCCGATGTGTCCTGTTGGAACCACCGAGGTGCCAGCATGTGATGATCCAAGTCGACCATGCCAGGAACACATAGAATGTGGAATACGGCTCTATTGCGCAGCTACCGTCGGCTAATATTTGATGATGCCCGTTAATGTTTGAGTTTTTTTAAGTGAAGGTGCCAGTCATGAAAATGTTGTTGTCGAAATTTATTTTGTTGGCCGCATGCGTGACCTTGAGTGCCTGCGGTTC
Organism: Allomicrovenator sp.; assembly: GCA_041554035.1. Taxonomy (GTDB): domain Bacteria; phylum Myxococcota_A; class Bradymonadia; order Bradymonadales; family Bradymonadaceae; genus JBFFMO01. The sequence continues at coordinate 1,289 of JBFFMO010000349.1, forward strand.
GGATTCCTCAAAAAATGACGGGGTAGCGGAATGCACTGCGGCTCCCGCTTGTGACAGCGGCTCGTTCGAAGTTGAAACTTGCGATATGACGCTGTCATGGTGCGATGCGGTCACGGTGTGTGGCACGACGATCTATTGTGAAGGGGAGTCAGATCCTATCTGTGACCCCACTACCGAAGTAACGGAATGCGAGAACGGCTACGAATTGGTCGACGAGTGTGCGCCAGACACCGATTGCATAGACGTCTCCGCACCTTGGTGTTCTGCGAAGTACTGCCAGGAGCCGTTGGCACAATGTGATGCCGTTCCGGTCTGTGCAAGTGATTATCTCGAGGTGGATTCATGCCCAACAGACACGGATTGTCAGGACTTAACGGTCTGTGGACAAACGATCTCATGCCGCAAAGACGTCCGATGTGAGAATCCAGCGCAACCGATGTGCCCGGGTGGCTCCTATTTGATTGCGTCTTGCCCAACCGACGTAAATTGCACCACGGAACTGATCTGTGGAATCTCGGTCTCGTGTATGGAAGGCAACATCGATTGTCTGATGCCGCCGGTTTGCCCAGTGGGAACCACCGAAGTTGAGGTGTGTGTGGCCGATAAACCGTGCAACGAACTTATCGAATGCGGAATCCGGCTCTATTGCGAAGATAACGCTATTTAGGTCGTCTCCATCTGGAGGGCCTGGGCAAGTCGCAGTGCAGGCCATGGGGAGGCTGTCGCAAAAGGATCGATGACTAGGCTGTTCTTGTGATTGGTCCACGAGCCTATCGCTTGTTTGTGATTGGTACGCGAGCCTTATGGCTCGCATGTGTTTGAATAGTCGCATGGTCCTGCGGACCAATCGCATGCAGGCCATAGGGGCCTGCGCACCAAGCGCAGAATCACAGGAATCGCATGCAGGCCATAGGGCCTGCGTACCAAGCACAGAATCGCAGGAATCGCATGCAGGCCATAGGGCCTGCGCACCAGTCGCCACACCAGGCAGTCGCAATTAGTGCCGTCGAGTCACGGTGCCGCGATCACCATCGATGGTGACTAGGTCGCCGGTTTGGATCAGGTCACAAATTCCGGGAACACTGACCACCGCTGGAATGTGGAACTCGCGCGCAACAATCGCTGCGTGGCTCAGCGGTCCTCCTAATCCCATCACAACGCCGCTTGCCCCAACAAAAAGCGGCGTCCAGCCGACGTCTGCATAGGGGACGACCAGGATTTCTCCAGGCTGCATCACCGCGTCTTTAGACGACGTAATCACCCGGGCTCGCCCGGTGACTCGTCCCGAACTCGCCGGGAGTCCTTTGAAGCGCTGGTCTTGCCCAGATACCGCTGGTTCTTCTGGAAGAAGGTCTCCAGCGATGCGTTCTTCGCCGCGCATTACGAAGGTTGCGGGGGGATCTGGCATTTCTTCAAACGCCTCAAATACTGCACGTCGGACGATGACGCGGCGTTTGAAGCCCCGACCGATCGTGATGTCGTTGAGCCAACCCTGGACTTCGGGCTTTTTCAGGAAAAACACGTCTTCGGTTTTATGAAGCACGCCGGTTTGAACCATGCGTCGACCGCATTCCAGAAGGAAATGGCGATACATATCAAGCGCATCCACGACTCGGGCTCGCGTCGATTCTCTCATTCGGGCGTTCAGGCGAGTCACCTGTAGGACGGCGCGGAAAACCGACCTGACACCGGGCGCAAAAGCCCGGTCAATAAGCTCCGAAGCGCTCTTCGTAGTGTCTTCACGGCCTCGCGCGACTTCACGCGGGGAGGCGACATGGGATGAATTGAGAATGCCTTTGAGCACATCGAACGCGAAGCTCAGGTTTTCGCGCCATCGCGGCGTGGCAAGCTCGGCTTCTCGTGGGGCGCGGTGTCCAAATTGGACGCGGAATTCCTCGAGTTCGTCCAAGAAGTGTTTGACGTCGGAGTGCTGGTTTTCCTGCATCAGCAGGCCCAGAACCTGGTCCGAGGGGTTTTCGCCGATAATCCGTCGCAGTCGTTTTGAACGGCGTGCGATGCGCCCAAGTTCCAACAAATGCTGGCCGGGTTCGGCACTTTTAACCCCAAGATCCGAGAGCAGGTCTTTTTCGCGACCGTGGGATTCCTCCGACCCAAACCAGGTCAGGAATTCCGAGGTCAGAACATAAGACATCAGGAAATTCGAACTCACCGACAACATGATTTGGCCCGTCATGTTAAAAAGACGGTCCAGCATTTGGAGCTCATCGAGCATCGCCCGATGCGACATGCGATAAAGCTCGCGCTCAAAAAACGACTCACATCGCTGGTCAAAATAGGTTTCCCAAATCTTGGCGACCATCGGCATCGAGACCTGGGTCGCCAGAATGCGCGGAATGGTCGTCGGAAGGCGAGTGATGAACGAGGTCGAAGAGCGTCGTGTGATGTTTTTGAGGACACTCGCACCGCCGCCACCGGCCATCGAATAGAGCATCGTGGGATCCAGAATAGGAATCGCGCTGGCGATACTCACGAACTCGGTCAGGTTCAGGTAGATGCGGCCATGAAAACTGCCCACAAGTTCCGCATCTTCAGGGACATCAAGGCCGAGCGCACCAAACGCGCGTTCAAAACCGAGCGTCGAGAAGTCCTTCAGGACGCTCCAAGTCATCGGTGTCGCGACGCCCGGGAGGGCTTCTCCGACATTGGCGTTGCTCCATACGATATCCTCGACCGCGTCCCCACGATGTCCCGTGATCTGGCGGGCCTGAAGCACGTAGACGGTGTCATCCACGATGGCCCATTCCACGTCTGCACCAAGAATAGCGCCGTCGGCGGCCAGGAGTCCTTCGGTTCGTAAGGCCAGATTGGCCAGCTTTTCGAGCTCAGGTATGGTCAAGACACCTTTGTCTACGAGCTCACTTCGCAGCAGATAACCGGAGGGTCGCTCCAGATAATACGTGTCGCACGCGTCCCCATCAACGACCACGGTTCCAAGCCCGGGTGTGGCCGAAACAACAAGTTCGGCCAATTCCAACGCGACGGGATTGCGCGAAAAAACCACCCCGGCGACACGCGGTTCGACCATCTTTTGGACCACAACGGCCATCGACCCGGGCAACCCATCAAGTGCCAGACGAGCCCGGTACATAAGGGCAGTCGGGTCATAGAGGCTCGCCCACACCTGACGGACTGCGTCCACCAATGCGTCGATGCCTGTGACGTTCAAGACGGTGGTTTGCTGTCCGGCAAAGGAGCGTCGCCCGTCTTCGTCGTACGCGCTTGAACGCACGGCCCATTGCCCCGCCCCATGATGGGTCGCTTCTTCAATTTCGGCCAGCAATCGGGCAGGAAGCGGCTCGGCGCGAATGGCTTCACGCAGCCCCTCGGTGCTGTGCACCATGGGCACAACAAGGTCGACCATGACGTTGAAGGCTTCGGTCGAAATCACAAAACCGGCAGGAACCGTAAACCCAGCGCGGTTAGCCAACATCAGCCCAAAGGCCTTGCCTCCGACCAGATCACGGGTCGCTTCTTCTTCGAGTGAAAACAAATAACGAGCCGGCGCGTTTTTGGTCACAGGTTGCCAGCTCTGACGTGGGCGGTGTTCTGGGGTTCGTGTCGTCATCGTGAATTTTCCTCGACCCACTTCAGATAAGCGGGACTTGCGGCCGCGACGTCGATCGCGATGATTTCAGGGACGGAGTAGGGATGAAGCTCAACGATACGGTTATGCAGGTCATCCCAACGTTCATCGGAGGTCTTGATGATCAAAGTCGATTCGGGCTCTTCGCAGACTTTGCCCTCCCAGACGTAGAAACTAAGCACCCCTGGGACAACATTTACACACGCGGCGAGTCGTTCTTCGACCAGCGTGCGTGCGATTTTGGGGGCATGTTCGGGCGGACAGTTGCACAAGACGACGCGCATGATTCACTCCGCCGTTGTGTCCACAGGTTCTGTGGTGCCGGCCAAGAAATACATCACCAAATGGTCGACGATCTCATAAAAA
>JBFFMO010000350.1:0-5244 GCA_041554035.1 Allomicrovenator sp.
AAATGATAACAAAGGGATTTCGGATGCAATGCCTCGCGTAATTGGGCTACATTGCCGGCAATAGAGAGATAACTGACTTAACTGGGGTTAGAATGACGCCGGACGAACGTTTGAAGATCGTACATTTTCTTTTCGCGGCTGCATGGGCTGACGGGGAGCTCGCGCAGGAAGAGGGCGACATTTTGGCGACCCTGTTGTCCACGATTGAGTTGGAATCCAGTGAGCTGGATCGGGTTCAAGAGTGGTTTTCGGCGGCTCCGCCGGCTCCAGATTGGTCGTCGCTGAGTCAGGATCCCGAGACAAGTGAGGCGGTTGTGCGGCAGGCTTTGGTGCTTGCAGGCGCGGATCTCACCTACTCGCTGGATGAAATTCAGTTTTTGGAGCGGCTGCGAAAGCTCGCCGGGCTCGATGACGCTCGGTTTCACACGAGGTGGAAGGAAGTCGAACAGCTGTTGGTACAGGGTCGCGGCGGCAACTAATTCTTGGATCGATTGAATGTTAACTGTCTATTTAGCGTGCTTGATTTTTGGCGGGGTCTTTGTGGGGCTCTCGGTCTTTTCGGGACTGGGCGGCAATGATTTTGACAAGGATTTCGACAAGGAAATCGAATTCGACAAAGAGCTCGAGTTCGACGGGGACACGGACTTCGGGGGCGATGCCGACCTCGAGGGCGACGTGGATCTTGATGGCGACGCGGACTTAGACGGGGACGCTGATCTCGATGGTGACGGCGATGCTGATATTCACGGCCACACGGATGGCGAGCTGATTCACAGCCAGCAGGACATCGAGCTGCACAAAGTTAAACGGTATAATCCGTTTCTGAGCTTCAAGTTCTACACTTTTTCGACCGCATTTTTCGGCCTGACAGGGACGGTATTGACGTTCCTTTGGGCGAATGCCTTTGTGGTGGCAGCGATCGCAGCATCGATGGGGTTATTCGCCGGTTTTGGCATCACCAAGTTCTTGCATTTTGCGGGCACCGGCGTCGGAGGCAGAGTCATTGCCCAGGATGACTTCCGCGGGGTCACGGGCATCGTGGTGTTGCCGATCAGCCCCGATCGCGCTGGTCGGGTACGGTATAAGATGAAAGGTCGGACGATGGAGATTATGGCCTCGACCGACGGTGATGACGTGTTAGAAATTGGTAGCGAGTGCCTCGTGATTCAAATCGAAGACGGCGTGGCTCAAGTGATTTCAATGGACGAAACAACGACACGAGGGCAGGCGTGAGCCAGCCCCAGCATGTTAGGTGAAATATGGAAATACTCATTCCACTAGCGGTAATGGCGGTCGTCGCCATTTTGGCGGTGTTCATGTTGATCAAGAACTTCTTATTCGTGGGGCGACCCAACGAAGTTCTGATTTTCTCCGGACGTGACACAAAACTTAAAGACGGCTCCACGGTGGGCTATCGCCTTATTCGAGGCGGTTGGGCGATCAAGTACCCCGTCGTCGAAACCGTCGACCGCATGGATTTGCGGGTGTTTCCGGTGCGGATCGATACGCGCGGCGCGTATTCGAAGGGCGGCATTCCGCTGAACGTGCATGCCATCGCAAATGTGAAGGTCGCCAGCGATGACGGCGTGATTCACAACGCGATCGAGCGATTCTTGGGCCGCAGCCGCGATGAAATCGTGCGCGTGGCTCAGGAGACTCTCGAAGGTAACCTTCGTGGAGTTCTGGCCACTCTGACTCCCGAAGAAATCAACGAGAACCGTTTGCGTTTCTCGGAACAACTCGCCGAGGACGTCGAGCCCGACCTTGAGAAGCTTGGCCTTCATTTGGATACGCTCAAGATTCAGAATGTCAGCGACGATCGCGACTACCTTGATTCTCTTGGTCGCCGCCGCATCGCCGAAATCCTGAAGGTTGCCGAAATCGCGGAATCCGACTGCATGAAGCAGGCGGAAGAGGTTGAGGCCGAGTCGCAAGGACGTGGCGAAGTTGCGCGTCGAAATGCCCAGGCGCAGATCCAGAAAGAGCAGAATGAATTGCGACATGTTGAGGCCGACCTTGAGCTTCTGGCGAAGTCGGAAGAAGAGCGAGCTGAGGCCCGCGCTTTGACCGCTCGTGCTGAGGCTGAGCAGGAACTTCAACAAGTCCGAACCGAGCTTGAAAAACTCCGCCTCCAGGCCGATGTGGTGATTCCCGCGGAGGCCAACAAGGTTGCTCGTGAGTTGATCGCAGCGGGTGAAGCCGCTGAGATTGCCGAGAAGGGCCGAGCGATGGCCGAGGTGCTTCGTATGACCGCGGATGCATGGAAAGATGCGGGTGAAAACGCGTCTGACATCTTTGTGCTTCAGCGCCTTGATGTGATCATGAAGCGAGTTTCGGAGGCTGCTCAACAAGTCAGCGTTCGCGAAGTCGCTCTCATTGATGGTGGAAGCGGTGAGACGCTTCCCAATTATGTTTCTTCGTTCCCCAAGATTGTCGCGAGCCTCTTCAACGAGATGCGCGACACCGTGGGCCTCGACATCGGTGGTGCGCTCAAGGGTCGCGCCGACGGCGAGGAATCAAAGCAGTTGGCATCTGAGCAACCAGCCGGTCTGGGAGCTTTGACGGCCGATAAAAAAGAGAGCCTTGCTCGGGTCCTCGCTCAACGTAAACAAGACAGCGAAACTCGCTGAACGGAGATATACGATGGATATTTTTGTTGGACTCGGCCTTGGTGCCGTCGCTTTTATTATCGTCTTCTTCTTGGTCATCGCGTTTATCGTGGCGAACAACCTGGTCGAGATCTGTCAGCCCAATGAAGTGCTCGTTTTCAGCGGCATGGGCGGCGAGAACGGCAAGGGCTACAAGATGCTCCACGGCGGGAAACAAGTCAGGATTCCCATTTTCCAGAAGCTCGACCGCATTGACGTGACCAATATCGTTATCGATATCAACATCACCAATGCTTACTCGAAGGGCGGCATCCCGCTTTCCCTCAAGGGTGTGGCCAACGTTAAGATTGGCAGCGAGGATCCTTATATCTCGAATGCGATTGAGCGTTTGCTCGGGATGAATCGCGAACACGTCAAACAGATTGCCAAAGAGACGCTCGAAGGCACGATGCGAGGCGTCTTGGCGACTCTCACCCCTGAAGAGGTCAACAACGACCGTCTGAAATTCGCGCAGTCATTGCAAGAGGAAGCCGAGCACGACTTGACTCGGCTGGGCTTGGTTCTGGACAACCTCAAGATTCAGACCGTGACCGACGAAAAGGGTTATCTGGATTCGATCGGTCGTAAGCAGTCCGCCGAATTGATCATGACCAGCCGCATGGCTGAGGCTCAGAACCGTGCGGAAGCAACGGTTCAGGATGCCGAGAATCAGCTCAAGAAGGCGATCGCGAAAATCGGCGCCCTGAAGCGCATTGCGAAAGCCGACTCGGATCGTCGTGTTTTGGATGCGACGACTCGTGGCGAAGCCATGGTTGCTGAGGAACGTTCAAAGGCCGGTTCGGCCATCGTTCGAGCGAAATCAAATATCGATGTGCAACGAGCGCGTCTGGAACAGGTCAAGCGTCAGCTTGCCGCCGACGTGATTCAGCCTGCACAGGCGAAGAAGGCTGAGCTCGAAGCACAAGCGAAAGGTAATACAGCAAGGATTGTCGAAGACGGTCGTGCGACGGCCGAAGCCTTGCGCAGCCTTATCAATGTGTGGAAGGACGCTGGCGATGCAGCGCGTCCCATCTTCTTGGTGCAGCAATTTGATGCCATCATGGACGCGATGTTGTCGACGATTCATGACATCAAGATTGATAAGATCACGGTGATCGACTCAGCAGTTCAAGATGCCGACTCAGGCCGTGGACTGCCGATGCGTGCCGCGAGCGGTGCTGAACAAATCAAGCAGACGCTTGGATTGGATTTGCCCCGAGTGCTTCAAGGCATTGCAGCACTGCAAGAGAAATAACGACCCATCTTGGATGAGTCAGTTGATGAGATGAACTTTCGAAGAGGACACCCATGCGGTGTCCTTTTCGTTTGTCAGGGCCACTTGAATCCAGCCGGTTCGGACCTCGGTGGCATGAAGCATCGTGCCAGCCGTGGTGCCTCGGACCTTACGTGATGCGGCAAGCTCACTGGGGCCGTCTCGGAAGTCGGTGGCCGACTCCAGAAGCACCACGGCATGGGTGTTTTCCAGGGTCTCATTCCAGGCGACCCACGTGACGGTCAGTACGACCCAGAGCGCTCCCAGACTTAAAAGCTGCACCTTGAGGTCGCGTCCCGTGGCCCGCCAAAACACCAACATCCCTGCGAGCAGCCAGAGCGTGAGCAGGCTGAGGTAGGGCAGCAGCCAGGGGGGCAATTTCGCGGCAGCGCTCCACCAAAATAGGGCGTCGTCACCCTCGATGACGCGTCCCACACGCGTGCTTTCAATCGCCTGAAGCCGAACGATCGACTTGATGCGAGCGAGTTCGTCTTTGATTCGAGCGTCCGACGGATTCAAAAATGCCGCACGCTCAAGCTGCGCGCGGGCGGGGCCCCATTTCTTGGCGCGGGCAAACGCCACGCCAGCATTGAAATGCGCCATCGTGTCCGAAGGACTCGCGATTGCCGCCCAGGCTTGACCTGCCGCTTCAAAATCACCGCTGTCGTATTTTTCCTGAGGCGTGGCCCCCAGGGCCAAGCTTGTGCTCAAGGACGAGGCTAGGATGATGATCAACGAGCCTAATGCGCGAATGGCGGGCTCACGAAGCGCTGCCAGAACTGCCAAAGCGCGGTCGCGGAGCACTTTGATCTCGGGTTGCTCACCGGCTGGAGCAAAACGAGCAGATTCGATGGTCGAGAGCGTCGAGCGAAAGTCGTCGATGATCTTTGGATCGACCGAGTGTTTTTGAAGCGCCGTGCTGATCGCGGCGACGCTGGTCCGGCCGGGCTCAAGAAAGAACGCCGCAGCGACCGTCGTCTTGATGATTTCTGCCACGTCGTCGATTTTTGAAGCCTGTTGTAGAGCCGCTTGCGCTTGGTCGAGGCGTTCACGCTGGTCGCGAATAGGCGCCCGGCGTGATCTCCATCGCCGAATAGGGGCTTCAATAAGTGCTCCCAAGAGCAAGAGGAGGCCAGCTGCAAAGGCCAGACGAAACGCCAGCGAATCACCGGCGCCTCGAGAGCTGGCCACTGCGGGCTGATCCACAGGTTGCCCGAGTCCCAAGAGAGCCTCAGCAATCATCTCGTCTGCCGTCGCGCTCGTCGCATTTTGAGCCAGCGGAACCACTGCGGGATTTTCAGGGGCGAGCACGCCCTCGCCAAT
>JBFFMO010000351.1:0-5237 GCA_041554035.1 Allomicrovenator sp.
CCAGGTTCTGGTTCGCGTGATCGTGTTGGCGGCACCCCTGGCAGGGCTTCTTGGAACCGTCGTGGGCATGATCGAAACCTTCGATTCGCTGGCAGACATGGCGATGTTTACGCAAACCGGCGGGATCGCGGCGGGTATTTCTCAGGCGCTGATCACGACACAAATGGGACTCGTCGTGGCGGCTCCGGGTGTGGTCGTTGGTCGAATACTTGAGAAGAAACAGCATGTGTTGGCCGACGAAATTGAGCAGCTCAAGGACGTCCTTTGCGCGAAGGAGGCTCGATGAAACCGCTTCGACGACGTGAACAAGCTCAAGACATCGACATGTCGCCCCTGATCGACATGGTGTTCATCCTGCTGATCTTCTTCATGGTTTCGACGACTTTCGTCAAAGACATGAAGCTCGACCTTGAACGACCAAGCGCCGCCAGCGCTCAGCGCGCGTCAAGCAAGGCCGTCCGGGTCTATATCGATGCCGCCGCAGACGTTTGGATCGATGGTCTCCCGGTCAAGACTTGGATGCTTCAAAGCCGAGTACGCGAGCTCGTCGAAAGTGGCGGAGCCCCTTCGGTACTGGTCGTGGTCGACCGACGTGTGCCTGCCGAAAAACTGCTCGAAGTCGTGGACCAATGCCGCCTGGCCGGCGTCGCCGACGTCGGAGTCGCCACCGAGTTGGAGGCTGGATGAAACGCCACCTCGTCGCACTGATCGTGATGATCTCGGGAAGCGCCACGGTCTTCGTGTCTGCCGTGGTGATGAATCTCGACAAGACACCACCGGCGCGTGAGGTCTCCGGGACCACCACGTCGTTCGAGGTTGCACCCAAACCACCGCCCAAGAAAAAGGCCGAAAAACGGGTCCCTCCCAAGAACCGGAAGACCTCGTCCAAGAATCCTCCGCCACCGATGCCCAACCTCGCCGCGTCGCTTGGCACGGTCTCTTTGGGACTCCCGGGAGTTGATGTCGGAGCGGTCAATTCCAACGCCGGCGCCCTACTGGGAGAAGTCCGCGCGTCGGTCATGACCGAAGACTCGGTCGACTCACAACCCAAGGTGCGACGACGAGCAAGCGCTGCATACCCACCACGGGCTCGCGCCCAAGGCATCACAGGCCAGGTCACCCTGAACGTGCTGATCTCCGAGGACGGTCGCGTCGAACGCGTCAAAGTTCTGGAAGCCACACCGAAAGGGGTCTTTGACCAGACCGCGATCGAAGCGATTCAGCGATGGGAATTTGAACCCGCAACCTACCAGGGCGAAGCCGTCAAGGTATGGGCGCGCCAAACCATCAGGTTCGACCTCACATGAAACGACTCATTCAAATCACGGTGTTGTTGCTCGGGCTTATCGGTGGCTCGTACGTCGCTGGCATACCCGTAGGTGATGGCGTGGACCATGTCGCCTTAGCCTCACGCCTGTATCAAGACGGACATTTCGACCGGGCGCGCAGCGTGCTCTCATCGGTCGACACAAAAACCCTTGGGGATCAGGCCGCGGATTTCCACACGCTCCAAGCCCTCTTGGCCCTCAAGGATGGGCAACATCAAGTGGCGCTTGAAGCATTGCATGGGGCACTCGGCGCTGGAAAGACCGACCCGATGATCTACGTCTATTTCGCTCAGGCTTATTGGGGTCTTGAGAACTGGAAGATGGTCGTTCAGTCGGTCAAAAACGCGGGTGCTTCCGCCGACACGATCCCTGAACTTCATGTGATGAAATCTCAGGCCCTGTGGCGTATGGACCGTAAGTCCGACGCCTTGGATGCCCTGGTCGAAGGCGCCAAACTCTTCCCCGAAAACCTCGATTTTGAACGTCAGCAGGTGTTCATTTTGCTCGAACTGGGACTGAATCAAGAGGCCATCGAGCGCGCGAACGCGTACATCTCCCGGACCGAACCTCTGGCCACGGATTACCTGGCATTGGGCCAAGGACTGCGCCGAAACGGACAACACGAGCAGGCCATTCATTATCTAGAGACGGCGCGTTTGTTGTTCCCCGAAAATCTGGAAATCATCGGTCAGCTTTCACGGGCCTGGAGCGATGCCGGCAAACCGCTGGTTGCCGCCGATTTGCTCCAACGGGCCGCCGATTCCGAACCGCGTTTCATTCTGGAGGCAGCCGAACTCTACCGACGCGCTGGGGCCTACGAACGGGCCTTATTCATGAACGCGCAGGTGGACGATCAAGCCGCAAAATTCCGTCAACGTATCGGCATCATGGTGGATATGGAGCAATTCGAAGACGTCGCTGCATTGCACGGCCGGGCCGCCCGGCTCGGGCTGCTCGAGGACGATGCCGTAAGGTATGCGATGGCGTTTTCGCTCTTCAAAACCTCTGATTATGTCCGATGCGAGACCCTCCTGAAGGGGATCAAGGACCCTCAGCTCTTCAAAGCAGCGACGCAGCTACGAGCCGCGATCGCCCATTGCGAGGCGGACCCATCAGCATGTTAAGCCCCCTCAAAACCTGCGTGATCGTGATGTGCAGCGCACTGACGTGGGGAACGTCTGCGTCGGCTCAAGACGTCGGCACGATTCACGGCATGGTCTTTGGCGAAGATGGACTCCCGGTCTCGGGGCAGACCGTTGAGGTGTGTGGGGTCGAAGTCATGACTGATGCCGAGGGCACCTTCAAAACCTCGGCTTCTCCCGGAGTCTGCGAAATCGATATCGGGCCATCGAAGACGACCTTTGATGTGATTTCTGGAAAAGACATCGAGGTGCTTATCAATCTGGGCGAAAACCCACGGATTGATGTCGAGGGCGCCGAAACAGGTGCAGCGGTGGTCGAGGAACCGGAAGACGTCGTCATCGAAAAAATCGAAATCACCGGAACCGTGGTGGATCTTGAAGGCCGCCCCATCAGCGATGCCCGCATCTTCGTTCGAGGTGTCGACGTCGAGGCGACCACGGATTCGAAGGGTAATTTCAGGATCGAAGTGCCGATCGGTCCTCAGGATATATCGGTCGTGCACCAGGACTTCAGCGCACAGGATGTGGCGATGGAGGTCTCCCGGTCATCGAACACGATCACGATCGAACTGACCCCAAGCTCGGTTCAACTCGATGATTACACGGTCACGGCACCACGTATCGAAGGCTCTCAGGCCGACGTCTTATCCGAGAGAAAGGCTTCGGCACAGGTGACAGAAGTCCTTGGTGCCGAAGAGATGTCGAAGTCCGGAGCCTCGGATGCTGCCGATGCCCTGAGCCGAGTGACCGGCATTACACTTGTTGGTGGTAAATATGTTTATGTACGAGGTCTCGGAGACCGATACTCAAGCACACTTCTTAATCGTTCCAGCCTGCCAAGCCCTGAGCCCGAAAAGCGTGTCGTCCCCTTGGACATGTTTCCAACAGATGTTCTTGAGAGTGTCCTCGTTCAGAAAACTTTTTCTCCAGACATGCCCGGAGACTTCGGGGGAGGAGTCGTTGAGCTGCGAACCCGACGATACCCCAGCGAATTCGAGGCGAGTGTAGGGATTTCGGCGGGGATCAGGACGGGATCGACGTTCGAGACTGTGCCGTGGAACGAGGGCGGAAGCCTCGATTTCCTCGGGATCGACGACGGAACGCGAAGTCTCCCGGATAATGTTGCAAAGGCGTCTGAAGACTCGCCGTTGCTACCTGGCGACCGTTTCTCGGAGTTTGGGTACAGCGAATCGGAGTTGGAAGAGCTCGGCGAGTCGTTTCCGAACACCTGGGAGCAAACGAGCAGGTCTTTGCCACCCAATTCAGGGTTGGAGCTTTCGCTTGGCGATCGTTTCCAATTTGATGGCCTGACGACCGGTTACCGGGCGGCCCTGACCTGGTCGCAAGATTTCTCGCTCGAAGAAAGCCGGGAGACTTATTACGTGGTGGGAGCCAATGGGCTGGAGCCGCGTAACTCCTACGACTTCACAACCGCATCAAGGGAAGTCGTGCTCGGTGGGATCTTCACGACCGGTCTTGAAATCGGCAAACACAAGCTCACCCTGACCTCGCTGCTCGACCATATCACCAGCGACGAAACTCGCCTTTACGAGGGTTTCAACCGCGATGCTGGCGCGGATATCCGGGTGACGCGATTCAGATGGATCGAGCGAACTCTGATGTTCGAACAACTTCTGGGCGAGCACGATTTCGACGATTTTCTATTTGAGTGGCATTACAGTTTCGCGCAGGCATTACGGGCCGAACCGGATCGACGCGAGTATCGCTACGACGACCGTGACGGCCGCTATCGACTCTCAGATAGGCCGGAGGGCAACTCGCGCGTCTACAGCGATCTGGTCGACCGCACCCATGATATCGCGGTGGATTTCACCGTGCCGTTCTCGGTTTGGTCGGAGTTGGAGGCTAAGGCCAAAACGGGTCTTTCGGCTGTACTCAAAGATCGTGAGGTCGACACGCGTCGCTACAAGTACCAGGGCGACGCACTCGGAGACCTTGCCTACCAAGAACCGGAAGACCTCTTTGTGCCCGAAAATATTGGGCCTGACGCGCCTCTGCAGTTTAGAGAGGCCACTCGTTCGACCGATAATTATACCGCCAACCAGACCCTTCTGGCGGCATATGGCATGGTTGATCTGCCGCTTTCGAGCTCTGTTTTGTTGTCTGGTGGTCTTCGGGCCGAATACTCAAAACAGTCCGTTGAGACCTTTGAGTTATTCAATCCCAATGGGGAACGTGTTCCGGCAGAACTAGAGACGTTCGACCCTTTGCCTGCTGCATCTGTAACCTGGACTCTGACGCCAAAACATATTGTTCGCGGAGCGGCGAGCCGTACGGTTTCGCGACCAGACTTCCGGGAGTTGTCGCCGTTGCTTTTCAGTGATGTCGCTGGCGGACGTGCCATTCAGGGAAATCCGGATTTGGAACGGGCTACGATCACGCACTTGGATGCACGATACGAGTTCTATCCATCGCCCACCGAGCTCTTTTCGGTCGGGCTCTTCGCCAAATTCTTCGACGCCCCCATCGAGTCGGAACTTCAGGCGGGTGCTCAGCCGCTGCTGACCTTCCAGAACGCTCAAAGCGCTCGAAACCTCGGCGTTGAAGCCGAAGTCCGGAAGACCTTCGATTTTATCCATGCCGCACTCAGCGATGTGTACATGGGAGCCAACTTCAGCCTCATCGACAGCAGCGTTGAATTGACTCCTGGCGGAAATCAGACCAATGCCGAGAGACCGCTTCAGGGCCAGTCGGCGTACGTTGTGAATGCGAATATCGGTTGGGACGACGTCGACCGCGGAATCTC
>JBFFMO010000352.1:0-5229 GCA_041554035.1 Allomicrovenator sp.
GATCATCGATATGGCCGACCCAAGCAACCCTGTGATTACCGGGCGAGTACAGGTCGCCGGATATCCTGTCGAGATGTACCAGGTCGGCACCCGCGTCTACATGTTGTTGAACGACTACCAAGGCTATTACGGCTCACGGACCGACATCCTGCCTGCCTCATATCAAGGTGGACTTGTCATGGTGGTCGATATCTCCGACCCCACCGCACCGAGGATTACGGGTCGGGCTGAGGTCCCCGGGCAGATCCAGACCAGCCGCCTGACTCGGGGCAATGGCAAAGAAGCCCTCTACGTTGTGGCTCAGAATTGGACTGACGGCGGCAGCATCACCACCCAGGTCAAGAGCTTCAGTGTGTCGGCCAGCGGAAAGCTGCAAGCCAAGACCGATCTCGACTTGGGCGGCTACGTTGAGGGCATCCAAGCCACTGGCGAGCGATTGATGGTGGCTCGTTGGGACTACAGCCAAAATACTGGCTCTCAGGTCTCGGTGATCGACATTTCAAGTGAAGATGGCTCGATGGTCGAAGGCCAATCCATCGCGGTCAAAGGCCGCGTCGCCAAGAAGACCAACATGAACATCTACAAAGATGTGCTGCGGGTTGTCTCTGGAAACGACTGGTCGAACAACACCAACACCAATCATATTCAGACCTTCGACGCCTCCGACATCCAGAACCTGACGGTTATCGACGAAAAAACCTTTGGGGCCGGGGAAGAACTCTACGCAACCCTATTCCTCGATAATAAAGCATTTTTTGTAACCTACCTTCGGGTGGACCCGTTCCATGCGTATGAAATCACCGACGACGGTATGATCACCGAAAAGTCCGAGTTCATCGTTAGCGGCTGGAATGACTTCTTCAAACCCGTCGAAGCCGATTCACGGCTGGTCGGCATCGGAGTGGACGACACCAACGGCCGGAAACTCGCGGTGAGCCTGTACGACGTCTCCGACCTCACAAACGCAAGCCCGATGCTTGCCCGCGAAGAAATCGACCTGGATCGTGGTTGGTCAGAGGCAAATTGGGATGACCGCGCATTCACGGTGGTTGAAAAGGGCACCTCGGTTCTAGCTGCCGACGGCACGACGCTCGAAACCGGGTTGGTGCTCCTGCCCTTTCAAGGATGGGATGATCAGACCAAGGAATACGTCTCGGCCGTTCAGATCTTCACGTTCAGCAAGACGACGCTGACGGCGCGCGGCGTAATGCACCACGACGATCCCGTCCGACGAAGCTTTGTTGCCGACCAGACCGACAACACAGTGGGCAACCTGTCGGATCAGGAACTCAGCCTTCATGACACAACGGCGCCTGACTCGCCGGCGAAGCTTGGCAGCGTGGATTTGGCGCCGGACTATAACGACTTCATTGTGGTCGGCGATTATGGTCTTCGCCGCCGAAACCGCCAAGCGTTCTACTCTTGGTGGGGTCGAAGCAGTTCGCAGACTCGAACGGATGACCTTCAAGTGGTCGCGTTGAGTGGAAATGTCGACGAGGGCGCGGCCATCGCCGAGATTCAGATCCCAGCTTACGCAACATTGACCTTGGTGGGTGACACGCTAGCGGTCTCGAGTCAGCAACTGCGCAACCCCAACAACTACGACGCGTACGACACCGTGGTTGATTTGTGGGATTTCTCGGATCCAACGGTACCGGTCCTTGCCTCGACCAACACCTATGCGGACCTTCCGTTCACGGGCGACTACTACGACTACTATTGGGGTTGGGATAACAACTGCTTCGATTGCACTGTCGTGCGTTTTGACTATTGGGGCGGACAGTACAACCCAATGGCGGTGGGTGATTCTATCGTCTACCCGGAGATCAAACGGACCGCGCAAGTCGTCTCGACCGAGATAACCACGAACTACTATGCGGACCGCCGCGAAATGGATGAGTGTTTCACTCCGTCCGGACCAGCAGAAGAAGGCTGCACCTTCATAACGGGCGGTGTCTCTTGTTCACAAATCACTTTGGTCGACGGGACAAAGCAGCCCGAGGTGTGCCGGGGCAGCTTCTCGCGCTGTACGCTCATCGAGACGGGTGAGGACCCCTGTGTCGAACTCGACATGAGTGAGGTCGAGTACGAAACAGAGATAGTTACGCAGGAACATGAAAAGTACGTCGCCCACTTCGAGCTGTCCGTCCTGAATGTGTCAAACCCGGCACAGCCCGCGGCGCTGCAGACGATCTCAATG
This sequence comes from Allomicrovenator sp., assembly GCA_041554035.1. Classification (GTDB taxonomy): domain Bacteria; phylum Myxococcota_A; class Bradymonadia; order Bradymonadales; family Bradymonadaceae; genus JBFFMO01. The sequence continues at coordinate 2,201 of JBFFMO010000352.1, forward strand.
GCTGATGACGAAGAATCCGTCAGCCTTTTGCCCAAGGGCGACCGTCTTTTTGTGACCTATAAAAAATCGATCCGTGTGCCAAGTGACCCACGGGCGTACGTCTTGTACCAGATGCGCCAAATCGACATGTCGAACGCGGTGCCGCTGGTGAAGCCTGACGTAAACATTCCCGGCATCTTACTTGATATCGAGGGAACAACACTCATCACGCGCGACTACCTTTGGGGTCAAACGACCATCGAAACCTCGATTAACAAGCTGAAGCTGCAGGGAAATCAGGCAATTTTGCAGGGTGTTCGTCGGTTCCAGAGCGCTTGGATCGAAACCATCCAACTCGACGGTACGTCGCGACTTTTGCTGACCGAGCGAGATCTTTCAGACTACGGATCCAACAACTCCAATACCTATCCCCAGTCGATTCTAAACATTCTGGACCTCACCGATGCGACGTTGCCTGTCCTGTCGACCACCCCAATTGATGCTTGGGCGTCGTTGCACTTGGCCACGAATGGCCGCGCCATGTTCACAATTCCTAGCGGAATCTTGGTTGTGAACATTGACGATGCTACCGCGCCGTTTGCTCAGGCCTACTTCCCGACCAAGGGATGGCCACGTTCCTTCGATGTTACCGACTCAAAAGTGTATTTCGCGGCCGGTCCTTACGGTGTGTTCTCGTTCGCATTGGACGAATTCAACTTGCAGACGCCAGCACCCTGAATCTCAGCGGCGGCCCACTTCCCATCCAGAAAATGACCACGATCCTTCGATGTTGCCAATTCAACGGTGTATTTCCCACCCGGCCCGTATGGGGTGTTCACCTTCGACCGCTAGCGCCACTGATGGCTACCTGCCGAATCTGAACCATGAATCCCGCACTATTCAAACCTACGCCGCTGGTTGGCGAGCCAGTCGCCATGCATCACGCGGAGAGCTTCGAGAACTCGTCGACGCTTTTCACGCCAAGCAGTCCGCCAACCATGCGTAGCGAAGCTGGTGCAGCCGACCCACGAGGCACCGTATTGCGCGCAGCGACCCCGAGGTTGTAGTACCCCTGAACACAGGCCATGATTCCAGCAGCGCACGCCTCAGCGTCCAATTCGCCGACATTGAAGTCGCCTGAATCCAAACCTTCTTGGATCGCGTTGCGCATGGGTGCTGTCAGTCGAACGATGGCCTCGGAGAAAGCGTCGCGAACCTCAGGCTGACGAATCGCCTCAGCCACGATCGTGACCCAACTCGCCATCGCGCTGGCGTCGTCTTCGTCGCCGGCCTTCAGGTAGGCCAGAACCATCGCTTTGACGCGCTCGGTTGGAGTCTTGGCACCTGCCGAGACCTTTTTCATTCGCATTTCATGCTCGGACTCAATGCGATGCACGAGTTCCAGCAAAATCGCCTGCTTACTCTGGAAATGATAATGCAACAAACCCGGCGTCAGTCCTGCCTCACGCGCTATTCTTGCGATGGTTGCCTTGGCCCAACCTTGGTCGGCCATGACCCTAAGAAGTGCGTCGACAATTTCCGCACGACGTTCCGATGTATTTCTTCTTGGCATGATACGCGCCGAAACTGAATGAATGAATCCAGTAGATTACATACCTGTGCACAGACCGACTGGCCAGTCATAATCCTGGAAAGTCGTCGACTTCGAGGATATCGCCTCGGGCATGCGAAACCGCCGCATTCACCATGACGACACATTGCGCCACATTTCCGGGGAAATCATAGTCCTCGAGCTCTCTCATCGCTTCTGCGGCGATTCCCAGAATTTCTTTCTGGTGACGCAGCGCCGACCGCACCACGAGGTGTTGAATCACCTGGCTTAAGATGCCACGTCGTCGGGAAAATGCCGGAACGATAAGTTCGCGGTGCTCAAGCATGTCTTTGACGTCATCGCTATGCGGCTCAAGCACCGAACGGTCTTCGGCATGATCGTCGTCAAACAACAAATACACGCGGGAGTGTGCCGAACAACGATGCAGCAACGCTTTGATTTGATGGGTGTCCAATAACCGGGCGCCGCGCACGATGACCGAACCACCATGAGCGGCGTTGATGATCGCGTCGGGCAAATCGTCGACTTCGGAGTACCCCGACTGATCCACGATCGACGCGATATCCAGACAGACAACCGGCCCTGGGTAGGCGGAATCAAGGCTGGCCGCAAACTGGGCGACAAATTCCTTTCCGGCTCCCACTGGCCCGCCGATCACAAGGGGCTCGTCGGATTTCAGCAAGTAGTGCAGAGCCTTAACAAGGTCGGGCTCCAGCAAGGCTTCAGCGTCCGCATGGTGCGAGTGGGTCCCCAAGACTTTCACAACCTGCTCAAATTCTTCGACCCGCTCGAGCAAGGCTTCATTTTCATTTTCGAGCGCTTCGATACGGGCCTTCAACGTGTCCACAGTTTTGGGCGAAATCGTGGATGTCGCCGCCGGTGGAGCCGCATCGCCCGTCAAAAACGGAAGCCCCTCAATATGTGCACTGGCCCAGATGGTGGCCGTCATCGCCCTGTGCGCGACTTCGGTGGCAGAAATAGGTGCGACCAGGACTTTTTCACCGGCCCTTGGTTGGCCGAATGCCACCAAAACCACAACCATGCGAGGAATCTCGATTCCGCCGTCAGGAATGGCCAATCGTGTTGCAAGTGATATCTGCATCGTTTCGGCGATGCCTGCCAGCGGGTCGCCGTGGATGTCTCCACCAGAAGGCACCTGGGCTCCCTCCCGCACCAGAATCGACAATGCATCGTGCATCGCCTTCTCCGTCTGGCTGGCTTCAAACCCGGTCAAACCAAGGCCAAGGGCCACGGATCGTTCTTCAGTGAAGAGCACCAATCTAAACCGTGCAGGGCCGGTCTCGACCCCAACCACATCAAAATAGTCGAGTATTTTGGATTGACGAGCCTCGGCGGTCACGACTTCTTCAAGTCCAGAGGTCGCCGGTCCGCGCACACAGAGGATGCTGTCTCCAAACCACATCAAGCCCAGGATTGTGGCCGAAAAGGGAATCCACTGTTCCTCGTCAAATGCGAC
>JBFFMO010000353.1:0-5225 GCA_041554035.1 Allomicrovenator sp.
AAAGTGATGGGATGGATTCCATAGGCTCTGGCAACCTCGGCATCGGTTTTGTTCGACGCCAAAGATTCGAACACGACTTGGACCTTGAATTTTGCGGTGTAACTTTTTCGGGCCATGGTCTTCTCCTTCTGGAGGAAGATTGGCACCGTTCTCAGCTCAAATTATAGTCGACAGGGTGGTACAGACTGACGGGCCCTTTTCCAGATTGGCTAGAAAATCTGCGCTTACCTAAGCTCTTGCCGAATCACATGTCTGTACCCCGAATTCCCATATTTTGTTTACAGCATGGTGAAGAGATGACGGGAAATAGCACAATCGAACTGAAAGCCGCCCATGAACCCGAGTCTTAAAGCCTCAAAAGAGAAAAGTCTCAAAAAAGTAACCGGGCATGTCCTCGACAAGCGAGGTCGTTCCGTTCCTGGGTTCGCTAAGCGCTCTGTGCTGCGCACCTAGTTGTTTGAGGCCTAGTCACTTCGCTCACCCCTTCACGCAACTCACGCAAACACAAAGAAGATGCGGCACCGCCTTAGGCGGGCAGGGTAGTGGCGCCTCCGGACGGGGTCACCCGGGTGGGTGTTCAAGCACAGGGCATCAGAACGCCAGTCTGCTTGCGCTCATGGTCTTCGGTCTGCTTCTTCGCTGGCGTCGCAAGGCCTGAACCCACGCAGGCGCACTATCCGGCCCAGACGCGCTCCACGGTCCAAAAAAAAAGCCTCCACGGAATTCGTGGAGGCTTTTTTGTTTTCGGCTTTGGCCAAGATTACCAGGAGTACACGTAGTTGTTAAACGTGCTCAGCTCCATTTTCATGAGGCCGCCGGTTTTAAGCACCGCGTAGACAATATTATTGTCGGCAGGGTCAAGGATAACGCCGCCATAATTGATCGAGTGCCCGTTGGACAACATCGTGCCCATGTTCACGCTCTGCGCCGTGCCGTAATCGGATTTCAAGATGGCCTGTGCACCATATTCTTGAAGCCCGGTATCGCCGTAAATCGATTCACGGCGACCGGTGGTCATGTCGACGATCGTGCCCACAAAGGCAGCGGCGGTGCCCACGGCCCAGACCACATTACGCGTGGGGTCCCAGAACATATTCGAGAAGCCCATGCCCCCGTAGGTACCGTTGGTGTAGCTCTTCTTGAGTCGGTTTCCAGTCGCAGGATCAAACGAATAGAGGTCGTCGTTGCTCACGCCGTAAAGCAGCCCATTATGGAAGAGCAGACCTTGAACCGGAAACTGCAAAATAAGTCCGGTGCCGATCTGCGCAGGCGCCGGGGCTGCGGGAGTCCCGCCGCCTGGATTATGGCCATTGCCGCCCCAGCGCGTGAGGTACGAACAGGTCGTGCCATCCGCGCTGATTTCGATGACGCCGTCACCTTCTCGTGTGCCACGGAAGCCCATGTAGTACTTGCCGTCGGGGCCGATTTTGAAGGACTGACCATTCAGGCCCACCGTCTGTAATCCGCCGTAGGCATCAGGTCGGAAACACTGACCAAAGGTGGCCGTGAGGTCGCCCGTGTCGGCGTTTTGCGCCTTCCATACGAGGGTACGAACGCCCGTGACGGGGTCGATTTTTACGATTTCGCGTTGGTCGTCTGTCGATTCACCTGTGCCGCCGCCGTAGGTGTAAATCTTTCCGTCAGGCCCGATGCGAAGCACGTTGGCGCCGGTAAGCGGCTGCAACGGCATCACGTTATTGGGCTGTGGGCTGTTATAACCCGAGCCAAATTCAATCTGGCCCGCTTGAGGATCAGGGTAAAGACCGCTGATGATTCGGCGGTTTTTGGTGTCCAGATTCCAAGCCACCACAGAGGCCGATTTCACGTGCTGAGGATTCGTCCATTTAATGATGGAGTACATCTCACGCGTGACCGGATCGACGGCACCGCTGAACCAAGATGCACCCGAGGAGTTTTGATGTTTCCAAGCGTTGAAGCTTGGGCCCGTTCCGTAATCGACGGGCCAAACGCCGTTTTCTTGCGAGCTGGAAGGCATGCAATTGATGATGGGCCCGCCAGGACGCGCGCCCATGGTGATATCGGTGTTATTTGGGTCCGCAACGGCGTTGCCTGTTCCACCGGAGCCACCTTGGCCATCGCCTGTGGTGCGGCAGCGGCAGTCCATTTCCAGACCGGTCGGGGTGCGCATCCACATCGCGAATTGCGAACAACCGAAATTATAATAGGGCTCCGCCGCCTGAGAAGCCTCGATGGAGCGGTGACAGAGCGCGACGTCATTATTGATGCCTGGATCTTGGAAACACATGCTTCCCCATTCGCAGTCATCGATCACGTCGTTGGGTTCGTCGCGGGTGTTGGCGCAGCTGCGTTCCTGAATGACCATGCTTGGCTCATAAAGACTGCTTTTGACGCCGGGGTAGACGCAGGTCGTCAAGCCAGTGAGAGGACATGCACAATAGGCCTGTCCGTCGCTATGCGTTTCGCACGAAAGCGATGCGCTGCAGGTCGTGTTTATGGTGCTGGGTTTGCCACACAAGTCGGTGTTGTAGACGTTCTGGGTGTCGCCATCGACGCACACCACGTCTGGCCCCAGACCGATGCATGGATCCACGGCCATATCTGCAGCGGCGTCTTCTTCTGCGTCCGCCCCCATGTCGGCCTCGGTACCTGTGTCGGAGGTCGTACCTGTGTCGGTTTGAGTCCCCATATCCGATGTCGAGCCGGTGTCCGATGTCGAGCCGGTGTCTGACGTCGAGCCGGTGTCTGACGTCGAGCCAGTGTCGGTCGTCGAGCCGGTGTCCGTCGTCGAGCCGGTGTCGGTGGTGTTGTCGTCGCTGCTGGAACAAGACGTTGCAAGCAACGCAACACCGAGCAGAGTTGTCCGCAACAAGGGGGACGCAAGAATAGATCTCATTCAGGGCTCCAAAAAGAGCGGGGATTCGATCCCCGAAAATTTTTCGTTCGATTAGTTTGCGAGAAATACCATCACCGCAAAAGAAGTTCGACGTTGAAACGCTTTCCACCTGAATTTTTGGGGGTTTTCGTTGTGGCGTGCGACTACTCGGAGTCGTTTCCGCCCACTGCGTAGGGGTCGTAGTCGTCGTCCGAACCTCCGGCAGCATAGGGGTCGTAGGGTTCCTCTGCGATGCCTTCGGCTGCGGTTTCAGCTGCACCTGTTTGAGTCACAGGCATGTCGACTGAAGTGGTTGTCAGCATCCAAGCCGCGGCGCCCACTGGGGTGGCGATGGCGATTAGATGCATGACGGCCCGCGACACAACGTTTTGTTTCCACGGGCCAAATTCACCCAACCAGACCGTGAACGGCATAAGCGCAATCAGAACAAAGGGGATATTGGGTAAATCCGCGTACACACGAGAGATCACCACCAACATCAGCACCAGGGGAACGACGCTCGATACCAGCGCTGCGAAGGGCAAGGTCTTGAATTTCCAAGATGCCACGGCGCCTACCAATGCCGCGATGGCGATGGCTCCGGCCATTTGGGCGAGCGTGGCCGATGAAGCCAGACCCATGACGAGCGCCGTAAAACCCGCGAACCCTGCCATAACCAGGCCAAAAACGGGCCCTCCTGAGCGACGCGAAAGCCTTTCAAAAGACGCCCATTGGGCCATCCCAAGCACGGTCAGAGCGGTCACATGGATATAACCTTGTTCGGCCGACCAACCGTATTGGAATTTGGAATCCAAGATCATCCGAAGACCCATCGCCACCAAAAGCAGCCTGGCCGTCCAAATCACCACAGGCCTCTTCACCAAGGCTTCAAGGATGGCCAACGCCGCGACATCCACGGCGACCACAAATAGCCAACCGTTTGCGCCGACGGGCGGCATATCGGGCACGCCCTTGATCCAGAAATACACGGATAAAAAAGCCCCAACCACGCTGAATCCGACCGAGATATACCCGCGCGAGGAGATGTCCGTGTTTTTGACGAGCCCGCCCATCTGCAAAACCAAAGCGATTATGAGTGGAAGTAGGACGGTGAAAAATAGAACGTCAAAAATCACTGGAGTCTCCAAATCAAAGGAAGAGCGACCGATGCGGACTATTTCGCGGCGGCTTCGGTTGAAATGATGATCGTGACTTCATCACCAAGACCCGCACCCTGCATGTAATTCATCCCGAAATCACTGCGTTTGATTTTGAATTCTGTGTGATATCCCTTCAAGATTTCGCCCTGCATGCCTTTGCCGGTGCCTGTTGGGACCACGGTGACCGTGATTTCTTTCGTTTTTCCGTTCAGCGACAAATTGCCCTTCACTTCAAAATTCTTTCCTTTTTTCTTGGAGCTTGTGCTCTCGAATTTCAACAAGGGAAACTCTTTGGCATTAAAAAAGTCGGGGCTTTTGAGGTGGTCATCACGCTTTCTATTATTGGTGAAAACCGAATCTGTTTTGACTTCGTATTTGATCTCGAGGCCTTTGGCGGACTCTGTCACGCTGCCTGAAAAGTCGAGAAATTGGCCGTAGAACATGCCAGCGCCCATATGCTGCACGTTAAAAATGACGTTTGAGTGCACTTTGTCGACCGAGTAGGTGACGGCTTCTGCCTTGGCGGGTTTGGCCTTATCCTGAGCGGTGGCTGGAAGAGCCAAACCGATGAAGAGAGAGCCGGCGAGAAGGGAAAGAAGGAGCTGCTTTTTCATTTTGTTCTCATCAATTGTGTTCGTAGAGACTAAGATTTGCCCACTTGGTGGACGTGAACCTTAGGGCGGTTTTGATGATGAAACCTAGTCGAGGTTCCGAAACATACCGTTCCCATCGGGAAACAATAGGAGGCGAGATGAAAGAGCTGATTCAGAAGGCATGGAGTGACCATAAGGACGACCCCGATGGCGTCCGTGATCGCCTATTCAAGGCCATCCGCGGCCTTCAGACGACCCAAGATTTGGTGGATTGGTCCAAAATCTGGGCACATCTGGTGGGATTTGAACTCGGCGAGCCTCTTGAGGCTTTGGCCGTCCTAGGAGGTCTGTTGACGGAATCGAGCCCTGAACATGGTTCGGCCTATTGCGACGCTTATATGCTCGCGCGACTTGCCGAACACGAGGTTTCCTTATGGTCGTTGAGACTCCTGATTGCCGCGCCCACTGATTTTGCGGCTTGGAACGTGAAGGCCGAAGCCTTGCTGGCCGAACACCGAGTCGAAGACCAAGACTGGAACGGACTTCACGCGCTCGCCCTGGTGGCCAAAGCGGCACGTGCTTTGCCGTCTGGGAGTCTTTGCGAGCGCAATGTCGCGG
>JBFFMO010000354.1:0-5213 GCA_041554035.1 Allomicrovenator sp.
CCGATCGACCCAGAACTGGTGATCAATCCCAGACCAAAGTCCTCGGGATAGTCTTCGGTGGTGAGCATGGGTAAGAGCAGGCCGCCCAGGGCGACAATCGTCACACCCGATGCGCCTGTGAACGTTGTGAAGAATGCGCAGGTCGCAACCACAACGATCGCCAATCCGCCGGGCATCCAGCCCAAGAGCGCTCTGGCCGCCTTTACGAGTCGGTCTCCCGCCTTGCTGTGGGCCATCACAAAACCGGCGAACGTGAAGAGCGGGATCGTAATGAGGTGAGGATTGGTCGCCAACTTGTACTGCTCGCCCGCGAGCACCACGATGCTGGTTCCAGAATCCCAAAAGAGAAGCAACGCAAATGAACCGAGGACCACAAAGAGTGGGGCTCCAAGCAGCGCTGCCAGAAAAAGGAGAAGTCCGAGTACGAGAATCATGCTTCACCTCGAGCTTCTTCGCCGCGAAGACCTCGGTCGATCGCTTCAAAAACACGAATCGCGAAATGAAAACTTAGCAATGCAAACCCGACGGGGAAAACGAGCTGGAACTCCCACTCGTCGGCCCACCACATGATTTCTTTTGGAAACTCACGGCTGATCGCCACGAGATCCCATCCTGATACCGCGAAAAATCCACAAATCACGGCTGCCAGTGTGCCCGTAACCGTGTCCAGCCAGGGATGAAAGCGCAGCGGGATGATCTTGGAGAGCGCATCGATCGTGATGTGTTTGCGGCGGTGAGTGGCGAGCATCGCTCCCAGGAATCCAACCACAAGTACGAGGTGCCTCAAGAGAACGTCGATCCACTCCAGCTTCACCGCGTAGACAAATTTATCGACGAACTTCGCAAACGCCGAGAGTTCCGGTTTGACGCTTTCAACGCCTACATCGGTGGAAGCGGACGGAGCGACCGAGGGCTCGCCGTCTGCAAACTCGCCTCCGAAACCACCACCAAAACCTTCGTCTGCATTTTCAGTCTCGGCGCCAAATCCGCCGCCGAAACCTTCGGAATCGTCGGCAGCTGGTTTTTCAGCAAAATCTCCACCGAATCCTTGAGCGGTATCCGTCGGTTTTTCAGCTGGTTTTTCAGCAAAATCACCACCAAAGCCGGCCGCGCTGTCCGCAACGACGGGCTTTTCAGCGAAATCACCGCCAAAACCAGCAGCGCTATCGGCAACGACGGGCTTTTCAGCGAAATCACCACCAAAGCCGGCCGCGCTATCCGCCTCGGCCGAGTCTGCGGCGAATTCTCCACCAACCCCACCTCCCAAGCCCTCGGCCGAATCGTCGGACGCGGGCAAAGAATCGCCAGCTTCGGGCGACGCAGAGGGCTCGTGATGAACGGCGTCAACAGGGGCTGTTACCGAGGATTCCTGGATCGTGATCTTTGCCTGAAAAGGCACCAGAACATTTCGATAGATGACGTTGTATACGGCCAGCAGCAACATAAGGCTGACCAGAAATACGAGAAGCCAGCCCTCGAAGCGGACTAGCTTCTCTTCGACACGTCGGAGTATGTCGAGCATTTGTACCGTTGGGATGAGAGGTCAGAGGATCATTTTTTCTTACGATAGTCTTGGAGGTGCCCAAGCATTTCGTCGACGAGTTTGACAGGGAAAAGCTTGCCAGCAAGCGCCTCGCGAGTCTTTTTAGCCATAGCCAGCCATGCGTTCATGTCTGTCGCGGGAACATTCTTGATACCGCCGGCCGCAATGGTCTTGATTGCAGCTTGGTTGTCCGTACGAATCGCCTTGAGCAGGTCCTTTCCGTTTTGTTCGGCAATGCCCATGATGGCCTTGCGGTGCGCTTCCGGGAGAGCTTCCCAGCTCTTCTTCGAGATCACCAAACCACCGATAATCATGGCCAACTTAAGGTCGGTCACAAATTTGGCCTTCGTGTGCCATTGAAGGGCCACGGCACCGTAGGGCGAATTGCCGAATGCATCGATGACGCCTGTTTGAAGGCTAGGGAGGACGTCCGGCACACCCAGAAGGGTTCCGTTGACGCCCGAGACTTCCATCACAGCTTTGCTGATGGGATCGAGGTCCCAAACCCACATTTTCGTTTTCTTGAAGTCTTCCGGTTTCGAGACTGGAGTGTTGCTGAACACGTAGTTGAATCCGACATCACCCCAATGCAGAAGGACGAATCCCTTGTCGTCGAGCAATTTCGTAAACGTCGGAGACATCGCGTCGCGCACGTAATCGAGTTCTTCGTAATTGCGGAACGTCAGGGGCAACTGAAGGACCAGAATCTCAGGATTCACGTCCCCAAGGCCCACGCTCGTGAGCGCCCCGCCGTCGAGCTGACCGGTGCGCATTTTTCGCACCATGGCCGACTCGTCACCCATCACGCCACCGGCGTAAATTTTGAGAGCGACCTCGCCGTTGGTGGCCTTATTGATTTCACGATTCGTCTTTTCAAAAGACTTGACCCAGGTCGACCCTGAAGGTGCCAGCGAACCGATCTTCAGGATGTACTTTGGCTTCTCAGCAAAGGCCGGCGTCGCCATGATGGCCATGCCGATGATGGCCAGAAGTGCGTTCAAAAAATGTCGTCGTTGCATAATTTCCTCCAGTGGACGCCTACTCAAAAATGAGTTCGTCTGCGTGTTCAAGCCAGAAGCGTGCGCGTTCTGCCGCGATTTCGTTGTTCAGGCGTCGATCGGGTTCGGTTTCCATGTTCGCAGTGGCGACCTGATGAAGAAGCGTTGCGAAGAGCTCTTTATCCTGCACCTGTGGAGCGTAAAAACGCGCATACAGGAAAGGGATCATCAGGTTTTGTGTGCCAAACATCTCCATGGCTCGGTCGAAGTGCTTCTTGGCTTCCTCGGGCTTGCCGCCGTACATTTCGGGGCGGCTCGCGTAGAAGACACCAAAGAATAGATGAATTCCACCGTCGAAGTAGTTTTCATCAAGTTCTTCGACACGCTTCATCATGACTTCAACCGTTCCTAACCCGGCCACAAGGTCGGGATTGTCTTGAGAAAGGTTGATTGCTGAAGCCCATCCAAATCCTGCCCAGAACAATCCTGGGACGTCTTCTTTCTCAAGTTTCTTCAATTCTGCCTTAAGTTTCTCGATATCGTTGGCCTCGGCCGCCTTCTTGAGGGCGGGTTTATCCAATAATCGGAACCCATATTCGCGACTTCGCAGGTAATGAAGAACGGCACGGCGGTTGAGGCTATTGATGGTCGCTTCTTCAGCGTACTCAATCTTGGCGCGCTCAAGGTCGCCTTCCAGGAAGCCAAAGGCGTAGGAGTAGTAGCCACGCGCCACAAGCTCAAGAAGCTTGCGATTATCCGGCGAGGACACGAGAAAGGTCTCAAGCGTCTTGAGACTCGCAGGCAAAGCTTCGCGGGCGAATTGTGGGTCGGACTCCCTGTCGAGAGCCACCGATCCCGTGTGCAGAATATCCGCAGTCTGATCGACTGTCAGCCGCTGTAGGTCGCAACCTGCAGCAAACAAAACGAATATCAGCAAACACCACGTCCATCGAGGCATGCTCGTCTCCAAATCACAAAAATCAGTCATAGTGGCGCGGATTATTGCCGCGATCGGCTCCACACGCAACCAACCTTGTCGCAATCGATCTCGTCTGATAGTCAGTTTCCCTTGATAACAGTGTCTTCTAGGTCCCTTCCTGATTGGAGAATCTCATGGCTGAAGTACATGTCGTGTCTCACCCCCTGGTGCAGCACAAGCTTTCGTTGATGCGCGACAAAGAGCGCAGCACGGCTGGGTTTCGACGACTTCTTGAGGAGATTGCACTGCTCCTGGCGTACGAAGTGACCCGAGACTTGCCATTGACTCTGCAGTCCATCGAGACCCCACTTGCACGCATGGATGCGCCGGTTCTGGACGGGAAAAAAGTCGTGTTGGTGAGTATCTTGCGTGCTGGCAACGGTTTGCTTGAAGGCATCCTTCAGTTGCTTCCTTCGGCACGCGTGGGACATGTCGGCCTTTACCGTGATCCCGCGACGCTCCAACCGGTCGAGTACTACTTCAAGATGCCGGAGCATATGAGCGATCGCGATGTCATCATCGTCGATCCGATGCTCGCAACGGGCCATTCGGCTGCTGCGGCAATCACGCGTGTCAAAGAGACCCAGCCACGCTCGATCAAATTCCTGTGTTTGTTGGCTGCCCCCGAGGGGATCAAGTCATTGCGTGAAGCGCACCCGGATGTGCCCATCTACACGGCTGCGATCGACGAGTGCCTCAACGATCACGGGTATATTGTTCCAGGTTTGGGCGATGCCGGTGACCGGATGTACGGCACCAAATAGTTCAGGCCTGAACCAGCGCCAGAAAATGCTCAATCGATACGCAGGTCAGTGAGTCGGGGTCTCCAGAGTCCCCTGACTCGCCGACCACGACCTGCAGCGCCCCGCTCGCCTCCAGAAATTCCGGCACTTCGAAGATGTCCGAAAAGCTGTGCAAGACCTCCCCGGTCTTCACGTCGTGCATCATCAGCTGATCCGAAGCACATAAAATGCTGTCTCGCACACTCAGGATCGGCAGATTCCGTATCAGAATCGCGTCCTCGGGTAAGGGTCGGTACCGCCAACGTTCTTCCCCTGATTCGAGATCGACGCACGTCATCTCAGCCCGGTCAGTCCTGACCACAACATGGTACCGATCCTCAATCTGAACCAAAAGCGGCGTGGTCGGTCGATCCAGTCCCGCGCTGGATAAATCGACACTCCATTCCACCTCGTTGGATTCAAGTCCGATGGAAATCATGCTCACGTGACCGCCATACTCGATGACCGCAACCAGATGGCTTTCTTGAAAAACGGGGGGAACGACGGGCATGCCCGGCAGCGTGAGATGCCAGGCAGCACGGCCCGTGAAGGGATGCACGGCGTGCAACACAAAGGCCTGAGTGACCTCGTCGTGTGAAAAAGCGTAAAGACGGCCCTCGTGAGAGAACGGCCCGCTATGACCGCTGGCTCCCAAACGCACATTCCAAAGTGTCGCTCCAGTCAACGGGTCGAAGGCCGCCAAAACGCCCGGGCTCGACAGTGTGGACACCAACGGGCCGGCAAACACCACCCCGGTCGAGGTCCCCTGCCCCGATGTGGTCGCCCACACCTGCTGACCCTCATGATTCAGGCCCATCGCGTCCCCGCGATAGTCGACGACAACGATCAGATCATTTTCGACGTAATGTGCTGCGCCCACCAGAATCGGACTGCCACCCTCGGCGCGCCCG